>CALCDK010000073.1 GCA_937900605.1 uncultured Olsenella sp. | reverse complement strand
CCGGCGGCCGCCCGGGGCCCGACGACGTCGACCTTCTCGCCGGCCGCACCGACGGCGCCGACGACGCCGCCGGAGCCGTCGTGCCCTGCGCGCCCGTGCTGGGAGGCCCCGGCCGTCCGGTGCGCCCCAAGACGCCCGGCCAGGCCCGCTACGTCGAGGCCATCGCCTCGCACCCCATCACCTTCGGCATCGGCCCGGCCGGCACGGGCAAGACCTACCTCGCCATGGCCGCCGCCGTCGCGGCCCTGCGCGAGCGCCGCGTGCGCCGGATCGTGCTCACGCGCCCGGTCGTCGAGGCGGGGGAGAGCCTGGGCTTCCTGCCCGGCACGCTCGAGGAGAAGCTCGACCCGTACGTGCGGCCGCTCAACGACGCCCTCGCCGACCTCGTCGGCGCCGAGCGCGCCCACGGGCTCGTCGAGCGCGGCGTGGTCGAGGTCGCGCCCCTCGCGTTCATGCGCGGGCGCACCTTCAACGACGCGTTCGTCATCCTCGACGAGGCCCAGAACACCTCGCCCGAGCAGATGAAGATGCTCCTGACCAGGCTGGGCTTCTCGTCGCGCTTCGTCGTGACGGGCGACGTGACCCAGCGCGACCTGCCCGGCGCCAGCGGCATCGAGTCCGCGCGCCGGGTGCTCGGCGGCATCGACGACATCGCCTTCGTCGACCTGGGCCGCAACGACATCGTCCGCCACGCGCTCGTGGCGAGGATCGTCGACGCGTATGCGCGCGCCGGCGCCGGAATGGGGGACTAGCATGGACAACCAGTACGACATCAGCGCGCAGGGCCCCGACGCCCTCGCCCTCGACGAGGCCCAGCTGTGCGACCTTTGCGATCTTGTCCTGCGCGAGCAGGGCGTCGAGCGCCCGTGCGTCGTCTCGGTCTCCGTCGTCGACGAGGACCGCATGCGCGAGGTCAACGCCGAGTGGCGCGGCGTCGACCGCCCGACCGACGTGATCTCGCTCGAGTGCGAGCGCCCCGACGACCCGGACCTGGCCCCCAGCGAGCCCTGCGAGCTCGGCGACATCCTGCTCGCGCCCGCCTACATCGCGCGCCAGGCCGAGCGCTTCTCGACGACCCCGGCCGACGAGACCAGGCTGCTCGTCGTCCACGGGTTGCTGCACCTGCTGGGCCACGACCACCTCGACGAGGACGAGGCCGTGGCCATGGAGGCCCTCGAGGAGAAGATCCTCGCGCGCGCCGGTGGCGACGGCACCCTCGGCCACGTCGTCATCACCCGCCACCGCACGGAGGACGAGGCATGATACCCGGCTCGTCGAGCGACCACCCCAGCTTCCGCAAGAGCTTCCTCTTCGCGATCCAGGGCTTCCGCTGCGCGGTGCGCACCGAGCGCAACATCAAGGTGATGCTCGCCGGCGCCGTCGTCGCGGTCGTCCTCGGCCTCGTGCTGCGGATCGACCTGCTCAGCTGGGCCATCGTCATCGGCTGCTGCGGCGTCGTCATCTCCGCCGAGCTCCTCAACACCGCCATCGAGACGGTCGTCGACCTCGTCTCGCCCGAGTTTCACCCGCTCGCCGGGCGCGCCAAGGACATCGCCGCCGCCGCCGTCTGGGTGCTCTCGTGCCTCGTCGCCCTCGTTGGCGTCCTCGTCTTCGCCAACGCCATCCTCAACTAGACCCCGTTCCAGGAGAAAGCATGCCCGCATCCAGCGACACCCAGGCCCAGACCCCCTTCACCAGCGGCTTCGTCGCCCTCGTCGGCAGGCCCAACGCCGGCAAGTCCACGCTGCTCAACGCCTGCCTCGGCGAGAAGGTCGCCATCACGAGCCCGGTCGCGCAGACGACGCGCCGCCGCATGCGCGCCGTCATCAACACCGACCGCTCGCAGCTCGTGATCATCGACACCCCGGGCCTGCACAAGCCCAAGGACGCCCTGGGCTCCGAGCTCAACAAGTCCGCCCTCGGCGAGCTCGCCGACGCCGACGTCGTCGCCTTCCTCGTCGACGCCACCAAGCCCGTCGGCACCGGCGACGCATGGGTCGCCAAGCACGTGCAGCAGGCCGAGGCCGACTACAAGCTGCTCGTCCTCACCAAGGCCGACCTCGCCCGCCCCGAGCAGGTCGGCGAGCAGCTCGGGGCCGCCCGCGCACTGTGCGACTTCGACGACGAGATCGTCGTGTCGTCCAAGGAGGGCTTCAACGTCGACTCGTTCGTCTCGCTCGTCTCGGCGCACCTGCCCGAGGGCCCGCAGTGGTTTCCCGAGGGCATGGACGTCGACGCCACGCCCGAGGACCTCGTCGCCGAGTTCGTCCGCGAGAAGCTCTTCCTCAACCTGCGCCAGGAGCTGCCGCACTCCGTCGGCGTCCTGTGCGACGACATCGAGTACGCCGACGACGGCCACGCGAGCGTCACCGCGACGATCCTCGTCGAGCGCGACGGCCAGAAGGCCATCGTCATCGGCCGTGGCGGCCAGATGATCAAGCGCGTCGGCATCCAGGCGCGCCGCGACGTCGAGCGCCTGCTCGGCTGCAAGGTGTTCCTCGACCTCACGGTCCGCGTCGCCCCGCAGTGGCGCCGAGACGCGCGCGAGATCAGGCGCCTGGGCTACGGCTGCGAGGAGTAGGCCGTGGCGGGGCGTCGCACCGACCACGTGCGGGCCATCGTCCTCGACCGCACGAAGCTGGGGGAGTCCGACCTCATCCTCGACCTGCTCGCCGACGACGGCTCGCGTCGCCGCGCGGTCGCCAAGGGCGCGCGCCGCCCGGGCGGCAGGTTGGCCGCCCGCGTCGAGCTGTTCTGCGAGGCCGACCTGCTCCTGGCGCGTGGCCGCAGCCTCGACACCATCTGCGAGGCGTCCCTGACCGAGCCGCACCGGGCGATCCGCGGCGACTACGAGCGCGTCTGCGCCGCGAGCGCCGTCTGCACCCGCTGTGCTCGCGGGCGCTCGGGGCGTGCGAGCAGGCCCCGGACCGCGCGCACCTGGACCTGTGTGCCGCCGCCTACGCCATGAAGGTCCTCGCCCACGAGGGCTGGCGCCCCGAGCTGGGCTGCTGCTGCGCCTGCGGCGACCCCGTGCCGTCGCACTTCTCGCCGCTCGCCGGCGGCGCGGTCTGCGCGAGCTGCGCGCGGGAGATGCCGGGCGCCGAGCCCGTCTCGCCCACGCTGCTCGGCTGGCTGCGCTCGCTTCTTGGGTGCACCTTCGACGAGCTGCTCGCCGCGCCCGTCGACGCCGACTCGGCGCTCGCGTGCCTGTCGTGCGCGCACCGCTGGGCCGCCGCGCACCTCGACGCGCGCCTGCGCGCCGTGGAGTTCTGCCTCGCGTCGTGACCGGCCCGGCCCCGTTGCCGCCGGCCGCCGCCCCCCGCGCCCGTCGCGGGTCCGACCGCCCGTCCGAAGGGGGAGAGATGCACGACCTCGCCGACATGCACGACCTCGTCGCGCGTCCGCTCGGGGCGGGCGACGCCGACGCGTTCCTGTCGCTTGCGGCCACGAACCCGCTGTACTTTCGCCACTTCCCGCCCGTGCCCACGCGCGAGTCCTTCCTCGCGGACCTCTCGGCGCTGCCCTCTGACGCCCCCGTCGCGCGCCTGTGTGCGTCCTGCGCAGCCGCCCCGCGTGTGGTACACTGCCCAAGTCAGTACCTCGCACTTGGACGCCGCCTCACACCAGACGGCCTCCCAGTCCGGGGCGAATTCGAACCGAAAGGTGGTACGCAATGATCTCCAAGGAGCAGAAGGCCGAGCTCATCAAGACCTACGGCAAGGACGAGAAGGACTCCGGTTCCGCCCCCGTCCAGGTGGCCATCCTGACCGCCCGCATCAAGGAGCTCACCGAGCACATGAAGTCCCACCAGAAGGACTTCCACACC
>CALCDK010000072.1 GCA_937900605.1 uncultured Olsenella sp. | reverse complement strand
GTCCGTGCCCGAGACGAACAGGACGTTCTCGGCGCCGATGCGGTCGCGCAGGCAGCGCGCGAAGAAGTCCGCGGGCACGAAGACGCCGCCGATGTGGCCGAAGTGGAGGTTCTTGTTGCCGTAGGGCATGCCGCCGGTGACGACGGCGCGCTTGGGGAAGCTCGGGCGCGACTCGGGCATGGGGTCTCCTTCTTGGTGCGTGCGCTGCAGTGTGTGACCCGTCATTTTCTCACTTTTCGTCTGGTGGCGCACGCGCGTGGGAATACCAGCGAGAAGGTCCGCGCGCACCGGGCGCGCGGGGGAGGGGGACGACATGCAGACCATCCGTGAGCTCGACCTGTTCTCCGAGGGCCCGCTGCGCGCGCGGGTGGGCCGCACCTCGTTGGTCGCTGGCATCGCCGCCATGGCGTGCGGCCTGCTCGGCTAGCGTGCTATGCTCGTCGGCGCACGCAAACCAGAGTCCCGCGGAGCGCCCATGAAGCCCCTTCTGCTGCACGCCTGCTGCGGGCCCTGCTCGCTGGAGCCCGTCAGGCTCCTGCGCGAGGAGGGCTACGAGCCCACGATCTTGTGGTCCAACCCCAACATCCAGCCCGTCGCCGAGCACGACCTGCGCCTTCGCACCCTGCTCGGCTGGGCTCGCGACGTCGCGCACGTCGAGGTGGTCGTGGCCGGCGACGACCGCGCGGCCTGGGAGCGCCTCGTGGCGCCCGCCGGCATGGACCGCGACCGCCGCTGCCGCGGCTGCTACGCGCTGCGCGTCGAGGAGCTCTGCCGCATCGCCCGCGAGCGAGGGTTCGAGCGCGTCTCGACCACCCTGGCCGTGAGCCCCTACCAGCTCTTCGACGCCTGCGGGGAGGTCCTGCGCGCCCGCGCGGCGGCCCACGGCCTGGAGGCGGTCTGGCGCGACTTCCGCCCGGAGTACCCCCGCGCCACGGCCGAGTCGCGCGAGCTGGGCATGTACCGCCAGAGCTACTGCGGCTGCCGCTTCTCGGCCGCCGAGGCCGCCCGCGAGCGCCACGAGGCCCGCGACGAGCGCAAGCGCCAGCGCGCCGCCGAGCGCGCCGCGCGTCACGACACGCACACGCGCGAGGACTAGACTCGCACGGGAAACGCACCCGCCGACTTGCACGACCGGACACGCACGCCGCGCGGGCGGCGTCACGAGAGGAGCCCCATGCGCACCGACGACTTCGACTACCAGCTTCCCGACGAGCTCATCGCACAGGCGCCGGCAGAGCCGCGCGACTCCTGCCGCCTGCTCGTGCTGCACCGCTCCGACGGCTCCGTCGACCACCGCCGCTTCGGCGACCTGCTCGACTACCTCGAGCCCGGCGACCTGCTCGTGGCCAACAAGACGCGCGTCATGCCGGCCCGCCTCGTGGGCCACAAGCGCGGCACCGGCGGCGTCTGCGAGACGCTGCTGCTGAGGCGCAGGGAGGACGTCGACCCGCTGGGCCACGTCTGGGAGTGCCTCGTCAACCCCGGCAAGCGCCTGCGCCAGCCCGGCATCGTCATCGAGTACCGCGCCGGCGGGCTCAACGCCCCCGAGACGGCCCCCGTCGTCCTGACCGGCCAGATCGTCGACTTCGTCGAGGGCTCCAAGGGCGGCCGCCTCGTGCGCTTCGAGCCGCAGGGCCTGTCCGACGACGGCACCCCGCGCACGCTCGACCAGGCCATGCACGCCGCCGGCCACGTGCCCCTGCCGCCCTACATCACCAGCTACGAGGGCGACCCCGAGAAGTACCAGACCGTCTATGCCATGAGCGAGGAGCACTCCGCCGCCGCGCCCACCGCCGGCCTGCACTTCACCCCCGAGCTCATCGACCGCATCCGCGAGCATGGCTGCGGCTGGGCCACCGTCGAGCTCGAGGTGGGCATCGACACGTTCCGCCTCGTCACCGAGGACGACCCCACGCAGCACGTCATGCACACCGAGCGCTACCACGTGCCCGCCGAGGTCGTCGAGGCCGTGCGCGCCACCAAGGCCGCCGGCCACCGCGTCATCGCCGTGGGGACCACCTCCGTGCGCTCCCTCGAGAGCGCCTGGGACCCCGACGCCCCCGCCGCCGACCCCGCCGTGGTGGCCCGCCGCTTCGAGGACGCCGCCGACTCCGCGCGCGTCACCGGCTGCGGCGACGTCGTCGAGAGGCGCGACGCCACCACCAACCTGTTCCTGATGCCCGGGTCCACCTTCCACGTCGTCGACGCCATGGTCACCAACTTCCACGTGCCGCGCTCGACGCTCATGATGCTCGTCTCGGCGTTCGCCACCAGGGACCTGGTCATGGCCGGCTACCGGGCGGCCGTCGACGAGCGCTACCGCTTCCTGAGCTTCGGCGACGCCATGCTCATCGAGTAGTCCGCGCCGCTCGCCCGGCTGTGGGAATATCGTGGTGCCAACCCGCGCGGGCTTTGCTACGATAGGCAGTGAGTTTCCGGGGGCCCTCGCCCCCGGGGGTATGGAATCTGGAAAGGGAGTCCACCAATGGTTTCTAAGCAGACGAGCATCATCAACGCCACGGGCCTTCACGCCCGCCCCGCCTCCGTCTTCGTGACCGAGGCCAAGAAGTACCAGTGCAACGTCACCATCAAGAACGTCGACAAGGACTCTGCCCCCGTCAACGCCAAGTCGATCATGATGATCCTGGCCGCCGGCCTCGGCACCGGCACCAAGGTCGAGGTCGCCTGCGACGGCGCCGACGAGCAGGAGGCCCTGGACGCTCTCGTCGCCCTCATCGACGGCGGCTTCGGCGAGTAGCGCCAGCACCATCGCCCTGACACGGCCCCGTGGCATCCGCCGCGGGGCCGTTTGCGTGTGCGCTCCGTGTGCGCCCCGTGTGCGCCCCGTGTGGCCCCGCGCCCCGTGCCGTCCTGCGCCGTCCTGGCCGGACGGGCGGCACCCCTCGCGCGCTATACTCCCTGGGACCGGAAAACGACCCCTGGGGGAGTGACATGTACGAGAAGACCGCTGACGAGTCCGCCTGGTTCACCTACGACGTGGTGGCCGAGGACCCGACCACGCACGCGAGGGCGGGCGTGCTCCACACGCCCCACGGCGACGTGCCCACCCCCATCTTCATGCCCGTGGGCACCAAGGCTACGGTCAAGGGCATCCTCCCGGACACCCTTCGCCAGCTCGACGCCAAGATCGTCCTGGCCAACACCTACCACCTGTCGCAGCGCCCCGGTGCCGACCTCGTGGCCCAGATGGGCGGCCTGCACGAGTTCATGCGCTGGGACCGCCCCATCCTCACCGACTCCGGCGGCTTCCAGGCCTTCTCGCACGAGGAGTTCTTCAGGCTGTCCGACGGCGGCGTGCGCTTCCGTGCGGTCGACTACGACGGCTCGTGGGTGACGTGGACCCCCGAGGAGAACATGGCCATCGCCCAGAAGCTGGGCGCCGACATCGTCATGCAGCTCGACCAGTGCGTCGGCTACCCCGCGTCGCGCGCCAAGGTGGCCCGCTCCGTCGAGCTGTCGGCCATGTGGGCCGAGCGCTGCCTGGCGGCCCACACCCGCAAGGACCAGGCGCTGTTCGGCATCGTCCAGGGCGGCATGCACCTCGACCTGCGCCTGCGCAGCCTCCAGCACCTGCTCGACGCCGGCGACTTCCCCGGCTTCGGCATCGGCGGCTACTCGGTGGGCGAGGACCACGAGACCATGTTCGAGACCCTCGCCCCGCTCGTGGGCGAGCACATGCCGCGCGACCGCCCGCGCTACCTCATGGGCGTCGGCAACCCCACGACCCTCGTGCGCGGCGTCGCCTGCGGCGTCGACATGTTCGACTGCGTCCTTCCCACGCGCACGGCGCGCACCGGCAGCGCCTTCACGAGCGAGGGCCGCATCAACCTGCGCCACGCCCGCTTCGCCAAGGACCCGCTGCCCCTGGACCCGCAGTGCGGCTGCCCGGCGTGCTCGGCGGGCTTCTCGCGGGCGTACCTGCACCACCTCGTGAGGCAGAAGGAGATGCTCGGCTCGATCCTCGTCTCCGAGCACAACCTCTACTACCTGCTCGACCTCATGCGCCGCGCGCGCCAGTCCATCATCGACGGCACCTACGGCGACTTCGTGCGCGACTGGATGGACTCCCCGGCCTCCTGCGACTGGTAGGCCCCGTGCGCCGGGCGGCGAGCCGTCCGGGGCAACTGCTAGACTTGGGGGGATCAACAGTCGGGCGCCTGGCGCCCCCATCACGAAGAGGCCCCCATGGCTGACAGCGCAACGCGCGCCGGGCTCGCATCGAGCCGGCGCTGGACCGTACTTCCCCGAGACGAGCGCGCCGAGAGGCGCCTGGCGGACCAGCTCGGCGTGTCGCCGCTGGTCGCGCGCGTGCTTGCCGCGCGCGGCATGTCCGACCCCGAGGTCGCCCGCCGCTTCCTCGAGCCCTCCCTCGAGCGCGACTGGGTGGACCCGCTGCTCGTCCCTGGCCTGGCCGAGGCGGCCGACCGCGTCGAGCGCGCGGTGCGCTCCGGCGAGACGATCGCGGTCTTCGGCGACTTCGACGTCGACGGCATGAGCTCGACGGCCCTGCTCACCCTGGCGCTGCGCCGCCTCGGCGCGCACGTTTGCCCCTTCATCCCGCACCGCTTCGGCGAGGGCTACGGCCTGTCGCGCGAGGCGCTCGCCCGCGTGGCGCAGGAGTGCTCGCCTGACCTGCTCGTCACCGTCGACAACGGCATCTCCGCCTGCGAGGAGGTCGCCTGGCTGCGCGGCCGCGGCGTGGACGTGGTCGTCACCGACCACCACGAGCCCTCCGGCCTCGTCCCGCGCGACGTCCCCGTCGCCGACCCCAAGCTCTGCGCCGAGTGCCCCTCGCACGACCTCGCCGGCGTCGGCGTGGCCCTCAAGCTCGTCTGCGTCGTGGGCGCGTGCCTGGGCCAGCCCGACCTGTGGCGCGACTACCTCGACGTCGCCTCCCTCGGCACGCTGTCGGACATGATGCCCCTGACCGGCGAGAACCGCTCGATCGTGGCCGAGGGCATCGCGCGCATGCGCGTCCGCACCCGCCCGGGCCTCGTGGCGCTCGCGGCCTGCGCCGGGCTCGACATGGCCGAGGTCACCGCCGACGGCCTGCCCTTCTCGGTCATCCCGCGCCTCAACGCGGCGGGCAGGATGGGCACCACCGACGTGGCCCTGCGCCTGCTGCTCACCGACGACCCCGCCGAGGCCGCCACGCTCGCCGGGCAGCTCGACGCCACCAACAACCTGCGTCGCGAGACCGAGGCCGCGCTCACCGAGCAGGCCATGGCCCAGGCGGCCGAGACCTGGTCCGGCGGGCGCTGCGTCGTCGTCGGGGACGAGGGCTGGCACGAGGGCGTCAAGGGCATCGTCGCCTCGCGCCTCGTGGGCCGCTACCACGTCCCCTCGATCGTCTTCACCGTCGAGGGCGGCGTCGCGCGCGGGTCGGGCCGCTCCGTCGGCTCCGTCGACCTCTTCCACGCGGTCGAGTCCTGCTCGGACATGCTGCTGCGCTTCGGCGGGCATGCGGGCGCGGTGGGCGTCACCTGCGAGGCCTCGCGCCTGGACGAGTTCCGGGAGCGCCTCGGCGAGGCCCTCTCGGCGCTGCCGCCCGAGGCCTTCGAGGACGCCGGCGAGGTCGCCGCGGTCGTGCGCCCCGAGGAGCTCACCATGGAGTCCATCGAGTCGCTCGAGCGGCTCCAGCCCTTCGGCCAGTGCAACAAGAAGCCCCTGCTCGCGTGCGTCGGCGTCTCGATGCGCTCCCGCGCGCTCGTGGGCGCCCAGGGCACCCACCTGCGCTTCGTCGCCTCCGACGGCGTCGCGGCGGTCCCCGCGATCATGTTCCGCGTCCCCGACCCGAGGCGCGCCGAGACGTGCGAGGGCGTCGTCGACCTCGTCTTCGAGCCGGTCAACGAGACCTGGCAGGGCCGCACGAAGCCCAAGCTCATGGTCAAGGAC
>CALCDK010000071.1 GCA_937900605.1 uncultured Olsenella sp. | reverse complement strand
GCTGCGCTGAGAAGAGGGAGGAGTACGCCGCCAAGTTCGCCGAGCTTCGCGCCAAGAAGGGCGTCACCCTGCCCGAGGCCCGCGAGCAGATGAACGACGCCACCTACTTCGGCACCATGATGGTCAAGATGGGCGACGCCGACGGCCTGGTCTCCGGCGCCTGCCACTCCACCGCCAACACCCTGCGCCCGGCCCTGCAGATCCTCAAGACCGCCCCGGGCACCAAGCTCGTCTCCGCGTTCTTCATCATGTGCACCAAGACCCCGGAGTACGGCGCCGACGGCACCCTGCTGTTCGCCGACTGCGGCCTGAACATCGACCCCACCGCCGACGAGCTCTCCGAGATCGCCCTGGCCTCCGCCGAGAGCTGGAAGGCCTTCATGCCCGGCGAGGAGCCGCGCGTCGCGATGCTGTCCTTCTCGACCATGGGCTCCGCCAAGGGCGAGGTCCCGTCCAAGGTCCAGGAGGCCACGCGCCTGGCCAACGAGAAGAGCCCCGAGCTCGCCCTCGACGGCGACCTGCAGCTCGACGCCGCCCTCGTCCAGTCCGTCGCCGACCTCAAGGCCCCGGGCTCCAAGGTCGCCGGCAACGCCAACATCCTCGTCTTCCCCGACCTCGAGGCCGGCAACATCGGCTACAAGCTCGTCCAGCGCTTCGGCGGCGCCGAGGCCTACGGCCCCGTCCTGCAGGGCATTGCCCGCCCGGTGAACGACCTGTCGCGCGGCTGCTCCGCCGACGACATCGTGGGGCGGGGCCCTCCTCCTGGCGCGCTCGCCCGTCTGGGCGCGACGCCGGCCGAAGGGTCGCGGCGGGCGCGCCCGCGCGGGCCTAGACTGTGTCCGGACGTACGAACCCAGCGAGAGGAGCACGATGACCGACCCCATCACCATCGCCGCCGACGGCGTGAGCGCGCGCGTGACACCCAGCGGCGCCGAGCTCGTGAGCCTGTGCCGAGAGGGCAAGGAGTACCTGTGGCAGGCGGACCCCGCGCACTGGGACCGCCACGCCCCCATCCTCTTCCCCATCGTCGGCGTGCTGCGCGACGGCCGCGCCACGAGCACCTGCGGCCCGGTCGAGCTCGGCCGCCACGGCCTCGCCCGCGACTACGAGCACGAGGTCGTCGAGCGCTCCGCGTCGCACGTCCTGATGCGCCTCGACGCCGACGAGTCCACGCGCGGGCGCTACCCGTACGACTTCAGGCTCGAGATGCGCTACGCCATCGAAGGCGGCGCGCTGGTCCAGAGCTACGGAGTCACCAACCTCGGCGAGACGACCATGCCCTTCACGCTGGGCGCCCACCCCGCCTTCAACGTGCCCGTCCCGGGCGACGACGCGGACTTCTCGTCCTACCGCCTGCGCTTCGAGCGCGCGTGGGACGTCTGGACGCCGAGGCTCGACGAGGCCGGCATGGTCGACGACGGCACCCGCACCGTGCTCGCGCAGGGCTCCGACGAGCTGCCCCTCGACCACGGGATGTTCGAGCGCCTGCTCACCGTGGTGCTCCACGACGTGCCGGGGCGCACGGTGCGCCTGGAGGGCCCGGCGGGCCACGGCGTGCGCCTCGACTTCGACGGCTTCGACTACCTGGGCGTCTGGACCTCCGACGCCACCGCACCCTTCGTGGCGGTCGAGCCGTGGGTGGGCACCGCGACGACCTATGCCGAGGGCGACCGCCTGGAGGAGAAGCGCTCGACGATCTTCCTCGAGCCCGGCCAGCACTGCACGCGCACGTTGCGCATGAGGCCGTACTAGTGGCGGCCGCGACGCTGCCGCGCCTGGCGACCAGGGCGGACCTCGACGCCGTCATGGGGCTCTACGAGGGCGCGAGGCGCTTCATGGCGCACAACGGCAACCCCACGCAGTGGGCCGGCGGCTACCCGGGCCGGGCCGAGGCCGAGCGTGACCTGGCGGCCGGCGGGCTGTGGGTGCTCGACGCCCCGGACGGCGGCCTGGCGGGCGTGATGTCGGTGCTGCCAGGCCCGGACCCCACCTACGCGCGCATCGAGGGCGCGGGGTGGCTCACGGACGGGCCATACTGGGTCATGCACCGCATGGCGGTCGCGAGCCAGGGACGCGGCTGCGGCTCGGCGCTGCTGCGCTGGCTATGCGAGCGGCACCCGGACGTGCGGGCCGACACCCACGAGGACAACGTCCCCATGCAGCGCGCCCTCGAGCGCGCGGGCTTCTCGCGCCGCGGCACGATCT
>CALCDK010000070.1 GCA_937900605.1 uncultured Olsenella sp. | reverse complement strand
GAAGTACTCGAGCGGCTCGAGGCCCTCGCGGAAGTTGGCCTTGATCGGCAGGTCGATCGTCTCGCCGGACATGTCGGCCATGAGGCCTCGCATGCCCGCGAGCTGGCGCAGCTGGGTCTTGGAGCCACGGGCGCCGGAGTCGGCCATCATGTAGATGGGGTTGTCCTCGGCGAAGCCCGCGAGCATCTCGGAGCCGAGCAGGTCGGTGCACTCGGTCCAGGCGTTGACGACCTCGACGTGGCGCTCGCGCTCGGACAGGAAGCCGTCCTCGTAGTACTCGTTGATCTCGTCGACGCGCGACTGGGCCTCCTCGAGCAGCTTGGGCTTGTGCTCGGGGATGGCGGCGTCCCACACGGAGACGGTCAGGCCGGCGATGGTCGCGTAGTGGAAGCCGGTGGACTTGATGGCGTCCAGGATCGGCTCGACCTCGGCGGTGCTATAGCGGTCGCAGCAGTCGTTGACCAGGGCGCCGATGTCGCTCTTCACCATCTTGTAGTTGATGAAGGGGTAGTCGGCAGGCAGGCACTGGTGGTTGAAGATGACGCGGCCGACGGTGGTCTCGAAGCGGGCGGTGTGCTCGGTGACGTCGATGTCCTCGAACTGGCCGCGGGCGGTCATGACGCGGAAGACCTTGCGGCCGTCCTCGGTCTCGAGGTTGGCGTCGGCCGAGCTCACGCGCACGACGGCGCGGGCCTGCAGGTCGAGCGTCTGGTCCATGTCGGCGGCGAGAAGCGCGTCGGCGAAGTCCGCGTAGAAGGGCGCGGTGTGGCCGTCGGGGATCTTCTCGGTGGTCAGGAAGTACGAGCCGAAGACCATGTCCTGGGACGGGACGGTCAGCACGTTGCCCGACGCCGGGGAGCGCAGGTTGTTGGCGGACAGCATCAGCACGCGGGCCTCGGCCTGGGCCTGCGTGGAGAGCGGCACGTGGACGGACATCTGGTCGCCGTCGAAGTCGGCGTTGAAGGGCGCGCAGACCAGCGGGTGCAGGTGGATGGCCTTGCCCTCGATGAGGACGGGCTCGAACGCCTGGATGGAGAGGCGGTGCAGCGTCGGGGCGCGGTTGAGCAGGACGAGGCGGTCCTGGATGACCTCCTCGAGGACGTCCCAGACGACGGGCAGCTGGCGGTCGATGGCGCGCTTGGCGCCCTTGATGTTCTCGACCTTGCCGAGCTCGGTGAGGCGGCGCATCACGAACGGCTTGAAGAGCTCGAGGGCCATCTGCGAGGGCAGGCCGCACTGGTGCAGCTTGAGCGTCGGGTCGACGACGATGACCGAGCGACCGGAGTAGTCGACGCGCTTGCCGAGCAGGTTCTGGCGGAAGCGGCCCTGCTTGCCCTTGAGGGCCTCGGCGAGGGACTTGAGCGGGCGACCGCCACGGCCCGTGACGGGACGGCCACGGCGGCCGTTGTCGAACAGGGCGTCGACGGACTCCTGCAGCATGCGCTTCTCGTTGTTGACGATGATCGCCGGGGCGTCGAGGTCGAGCAGGCGCTTGAGTCGGTTGTTGCGGTTGATCACGCGACGGTACAGGTCGTTGAGGTCGGACGCGGCGAAGCGACCGCCGTCGAGCTGGACCATCGGGCGCAGGTCGGGCGGGATGACCGGCACGACGTCGAGAATCATGTTGGCTGGGTCGTTGCCGCCCTTGAGGAAGGCGTCGACGATCTCGAGGCGCTTGATGGCCTTCTCGCGCTTCTGCTTCTGGGAGGAGTCGGACGCGATGACGGCGCGCAGCTCCTTGGCCTCCTTCTCGAGGTCGATGCCGCGGAGCAGGTCGCGCACGGCCTCGGCGCCCATGCCGCCCTTGAAGTAGAGCTTGTAGTAGCGGTTGAGCTCGGAGAAGAGGCTCTCGTCGGAGATGAGCTCGCGCTTCTCGAGGGTCATGAACTTCTCGAAGGCGTCGCGGCGCAGCGCCTTCTCCTCCTCGTACTCCTCCTCCAGGTCGGCGATGCCGGCGCGGATCTCGGCCTCGGAGAGGGGCTCGAAGTCGTCGAACTCGTCGTCGGAGGGCTCGCCCTGCTCCTTGAGGCGGGCGATCTCGTCGTCGCGCTGGGCGTCGAGCTCCTCGAGGTCCGCCGCGAGCTCCTCACGGAGCTCGTCGGCGTCGGCCTCGCGGGCCTCCACGTCGACGTCGGTGATGATGTAGCTGGCGAAGTAGAGCACCTTCTCCAGGTCCTTGCTCTTGATGTCGAGCAGGCGGGCCAGGGGAAAGCTCGTGGGGCTCTTGAAGTACCAGATGTGGCTCACGGGCGCGGCGAGCTCGATGTGGCCCATGCGCTCGCGGCGCACCTTGGCCGTGGTGACCTCGACGCCGCAGCGCTCGCAGACGATGCCGCGGAAGCGCGGGCCCTTGTACTTGCCGCAGGCGCACTCCCAGTCCTTGACGGGGCCGAAGATCTTCTCGCAGAAGAGGCCGTCCTTCTCGGGCTTGAGGGTGCGGTAGTTGATGGTCTCGGGCTTCTTGACCTCGCCGTGCGACCAGCTGCGGATGCGGTCGGCGGAGGCCAGGGAGATCTTGATAGCGTCGAAATCGGTGGTATCGAAATCTGCCACAGTCGCTACTCCTTATCGCTATTCGCGTCGGCGGCGAGGACGGGCTCGCCCTCGGCGACGGAGACGGTCTCGGACGCGTCGGTCATGCCGGCGAAGACGTCGACGGCGCTCTCCTGGTCGGCACGGGCGTCGGACGCGGCGTGCTTCTTGAGCGAGATGGGCTCGATGTCCAGGGCCAGGGAGCGGATCTCCTTGACGAGAACCTTGAAGGACTCCGGGATGCCGGCGGCCGGAACGTTCTCGCCCTTGACGATGGACTGGTAGGTGTTCAGACGGCCCTCGACGTCATCGGACTTGACGGTGAGGATCTCCTGCAGGACGTTGGCGGCGCCGTACGCGTACAGCGCCCAGACCTCCATCTCGCCGAAGCGCTGGCCGCCGAACTGGGCCTTGCCGCCCA
>CALCDK010000069.1 GCA_937900605.1 uncultured Olsenella sp. | reverse complement strand
ACCCGCGACCTCCACCTTGGCAAGGTGGCGCGCTACCAACTGCGCTAAGCCCGCGTGCGCAAGGAGTAATATACGGGACCGCACGGAGGTGCGCAACCCCCAAATCGAACTTTTTTTCTCACCGTCAGTGATTCCGCAGGTCAGGGGCACAAAAGAACTTGGTCGTGACGACGTGCCGCGGCGGAGCCGACCAGACCGGGCACCATCAGGCGCCTGCGGCCTGAGGCATGACCTCACGTGCGGAGTCGAAGAGCTTCACCAGGCGCACGACGGTGCCGGTGCCGGTGGGCTTGGGGAAGATGCTCACCGCGTCGGCCAGCAGCCTCATGAGGCGGATCCCGCGGCCGCGCTCGGCGCACGGGCCGGTCTGGGGCGGCTCGTCGTCGGGTCCCAGCGAGAAGCCGCACCCGCAGTCCGTGACATCAACGACCACGCGGTCGGGATACGCCGCCACCGTCGCGAGCACGCCCTCTCCGCAGGTGTGGTCCACGGCATTGCCAAGGGCCTCCCCCACCGCGAGCTCGAGGTCGAACGTCTCGTCGGACGAGAGGGGCAGCTGCGCGACCATGTCGCCCAGGCGCTCCCGGGCCTTGGAGAGCCCGGAGGGGTCCACTCTGAACGTGGTGCGCCACGAGGGCAGCACGGAGGGGTCCAGGGCGCTCACGCGACGCCTGGCGCCCAGGCACGAGACCGGGAGCCTGTCGACGAGGCGCATGCGGCACAGGGCGCGGTAGGTCTGCTGCGAGACGTTCACCAGCGAGAGGAGCCCGCCCTGCTCGCGCATGCGGCGCAGCTCCGTGACGATGAGGCCCATGCCGGACGAGTCGACGTAGCGCGCGCCCACGAGGTTGAGCACGATGCGCCGGCACCCGGACGACACGAGCGCGTCGATCCTGCGACGCAGTGCGGGGACGCGGGTGACGTCGAGGTCCCCGTCCACTGCCACGAGCGCTATGTTCGCCTGAGCTTGCATGGTTAGGGATATTCCCCAAACGTGGCAGGGCATAACGCTCGTGCGGGGCGCGTCCGCGCACGGTCGGGCGCGGTCCCTAGTCGGCGGGGACCCCGTCAAGGCGCAGGGCCACGAGGGCGACGTCATCCTCGAGCGTGTGGCCGGTGAAGGCGTCGACGGTGTCCATGAGGCGGTCCACGAACCCCTCGAAGGGCTTGTCGGCCGCCGCCTCGCGCATCACCATGTCGCGCAGGCCCTGCTCGCCGAAGAAGGCGCCCGAGGGGTCGCGCGCCTCGGTGGTGCCGTCGGTGTAGAGCAGCAGGACCTCGCCGGGGCGCACGTGCGCCACGCCGTCGACGTAGGCGATGTCGTGAAAGGCGCCCACGACGCCGGACTGCACGTCGAGGATCGAGATCTGCTCGCCGTGCGCGCCGATGAGCAGCGCGGGCGGGTGGCCGGCCGAGCAGTACGTGATGGTGCCCGCGGCCAGGTCGACGATGCCGACGAAGAGCGTGGCGAAGGTCTCGAGGCGCGAGAAGCCCAGGAGGAACTCGTTGAGCGAGCGCACCATGCGGGCGGGCGAGAGGCCCTCCCAGGCGTAGGCGCCCAGCGCGGTCTTGACCGCGGCGGAGACAGAGGCGGCCTCGACGCCCTTGCCCGAGACGTCGCCCATGATCACGCAGGCACGCCCCTCTGGCAGCCGAATGAGGTCGTAGAAGTCGCCGCCGACGAAGGCCGAGCGCGTGGCGGACGAGTAGCAGGCCTGGGCCTCGATCCCGTCGACGTGCTGAAGCTCGCTGCGCATGCCCTGCTGCAGCGCCTGCGAGATGCGCTTGTCCTGGAAGCGCTCCTCGTCGCCCAGGGCGATGACGTGGGCGTCCTCGGCCAGGCGGGCGAGGAACTCCGTCTCGAGCTCGTCGAGGGGCTCTGCGCCGTCGGGGCGCAGGACGAGGTAGGCGCGGCGCTCGCCGGACAGGTCGCCCAGGTCGACGAGGGCGCCCACGCACGGCTCCCCCATCCTCCCCAGGGCCTCGCCCAGCCCCTCGGACGGGTCAAGGGGGACGACCGCGGGGACGTCTCCCGCCTCGGCGAGGAGCCCGTCGAGGCCCTCGAGGCGCCGGCGGCCCGTGAGCGGCAGGTCCGCCACGGCCGCGCCGTCGCCCGGCAGGCGCCCGACGCGCCCGAGCCCAGCGTCGAGCTCGTCGGCAACCTCGCGCATGACGTCGTCGAGACGGGCGAGCACGCCGCCCTCGCAGCCGTCGTCGGAGGCCGACATGAGCTCCTCCCGCAGCGACGTGCCGAGGGCCGAGAGGCGGTCGGCGCGCTGGGCGCGCATGGTGGAGATGGCGCTGGCGAGCTGGACCGAGAGGTAGTGGGCGACGGAGTCGAGCAGCCGCGCGTCGTCGCGCGCCATGGGGTGCACGCGCCTCCAGCCGACCTCGAGGATCGCGATGACGTGGCCGCCGAACCAGACGGGGACCACGAAGAAGCTCGTGAACGGCGGCAGCACGTCGGAGCGCATGGAGGTGACCTCACGGGTGCCCTCGTCGACCACGTCGCGCCGCACGAGGCGCCCCTGGCGCAGGGCGTCCCCGGTCGGGGCGCACACGCGCAGACGGACGGCCCGGCCCTTGCGCAGGGCGGCCTTCTCGACGCTACGGTCATAGGGCATGAAGCGGACCACGCGCTCGCCGGCGAGGTCGCTCGAGAGGCCGCGCAGGTGGAAGCCGTCGGCCTCGGCAAGGTAGACGATGGTCCCGTCGGCCTCCATGGTCTGGGCGATCTCCTCGAGGACGCGGCCGAAGAGCGTGCCCATGTCGTCGGCGTCAAGCGTGTCCAGGACGATCCTGAGCGCACCCGAGAGGCGGTGGTTGGCCCGGCGCAGGTCGTCGAGGGAGCGCTGGTGCTCCAAGTCGGCGAGCTCGCTCTGGGCGGCCGGGAGCGCGACGAGCATGTACGTCTCGCCGGGCGACTGCACGGTGTCGCACCTGACGCGGGCGGCGAAGCCGGACCCGGCGAGGGAGCGGCACGAGCACGTGGCGGGAGAGCCGTCGGGCTCGAACGGGAGCTGCGCGACGTCGAACTCCCCGTCGGCGTCGCAGGCCGAGAAGAGCGAGCGCACGTCGGCCCCCACGAGGCCGTCGGGCGCCGAGAAGAGCCTGGCGGACTCGTCGTTGGCGAGAAGGACCCGGCCGAGGCCGTCGAACACGACGACCGACTCGCACGTGAGCTGCAGCAGGCGCGAGAGGGCCCCGGCAAGGCTCGCCTCGCCGATGCCGTCGACCCTGCGTCTGCCAAGAGCGCGACTGCCCATGGCGCCTCCCTCCGACCGACCAGTTGACTGGGAAAGCGTACCACGCGCCCGGAACTCGATTCCGGGCCGTAACTCGCGCGCATAAGAAAACGGACCCCCGAGGGGGTCCGTCTTGAATTCGTGGTGTCGGAGGCGGGACTTGAACCCGCATGACCTTTAACAGTCACTAGCACCTCAAGCTAGCGCGTCTGCCAATTCCGCCACTCCGACTTGCACTGCGCCTTCGCGCAAGGAACAGTATGCATGAGACCCCCACCGCGTGCAAGCACTATTTTTGAGAAATAACGAGATAGATGCGTCTGTGCAGGTCAGAGCACCAATCGAGAAGAACGCAAGGGCTGCGTCACCATCACGCCGCCCCCAGCACCGCCCTCGACGCGCGCACGAAAAAGCGGGGGAGGGGGCGCGACGTCCCCTCCCCCGCTCGGGTTCGGTGCAGGTGGAACTAGAAGAGCTTGGGATCCCCGGTCGGGAACGTCAGCGCCATGACGACCAGACTGACGATGAACACGGTCACGCAGATGACCGTGAGGCGGTTGAGGTTCTTCTCCCACACGCCGGAGCCGGCCGTGGAGTTGTACAGCGACGAGGCGATCATGTCCGAGACGCCGGTCCCCTTGCCGGAGTGCATGAGCACCAGCAGGACCGAGAGGACACCAGACAGGAACATGAGGACGAGAAGGACGATGTTGAGGGGGTTCACGAGCACTCCTTAGGGGCGAATACGCATAACGTCGAGACATGCTAGCACAAAGGGGCCCGGACCAAGTGGCCCGGGCCCCTCTCGACGCAAAACGACGCAGCGCTAGTTCATCGCGCTCTTCACCATGGCGGCGAAGGAGTCGGCCTTGAGGGAGGCGCCGCCGACGAGGGCACCGTCGACGTCCTCCTTGCCGAGGAAGCCAGCGACGTTCTCGGGCTTGGCGGAGCCGCCGTAGAGGATGCGGATGCCATCGGCGGTCTCCTGGCCGAAGACCTCGACCAGGGTCTTGCGGATGGCGCCGCAGACCTCCTGGGCGTCATCGGCAGTGGCGGTCTTGCCGGTGCCGATGGCCCAGATGGGCTCGTAGGCGATGACGTACTTCGACGGGTCGGTAATCTCGAGGCCCTCGGTGTCGGCCTTGATCTGATCGACGACGAACTCGACGTGCTTGCCAGCCTCGCGGACTTCGAGGGGCTCACCGCAGCAGCTGATGGGCACGATGCCGTGGGCCATGAGGGCCTTGGCCTTCTTGTTGATGTCCTCGTCGGTCTCGCCGAAGTAGCCGCGACGCTCGGAGTGGCCGATGATGCAGTAGGTGGCGTTCACGGCCTCGAGCATGGAGGGAGCGGTCTCGCCGGTGAAGGCGCCGGACTCCTCGAAGTAGACGTTCTGGGCACCCAGGGAGAACTGGGCGTTGCTCTGGTCGATGACCTCGGAGACGCCCTTGAGGTCGACGGTCGGCGGGCAGACGACGACCTCCACACCGTTGAGATCCTTGCCGGCGAGCGCGTCGGCGAGACCCTGGGCGAGCTCAACGCCCTCGGTGTAGTTCTTGTTCATCTTCCAGTTGCCAGCAATCATGAGGTTACGCATCGAGAAGAGCCTCCACTCC
>CALCDK010000068.1 GCA_937900605.1 uncultured Olsenella sp. | reverse complement strand
CGCCTGGTTCCAGGACGAGTACGGCAGCGAGCCCAACGCCTACACCAACTACGTCGACTTCAGGCCGTACGACCGCCTGCTGAGCTCCGAGGGCTCCCAGTACGAGCTCTTCTCGGCCGCCGGCGTCGACGGGGCTTCGTCGGGTGCCTCCGCCCTCGTCCGCTCGCTGAGGGGCGCCGACGTCGCGTGGTGGTACCGCACGCCGTTCCCGTACGTCTTCGACGGGGGGGACGACGGCTACTTCTACCAGGTCTCGCCCACGGGGTTCCCCGCCGCGGTGGGCTCGGCGGAGCAGCCGGCCGGAGTGGTCGTCGGGCTGTGCCTGTGACCGCGGCCGCGCTTGTGGAGATTCTCGGGTCGCCCATGGTGCCCCGGTTTGCCTTGCCACATCGCTTTCGCATGTCTATAATCAACCGCTGTGTGTAAACCTATGTGTCGCTCGCTTACGCGTCGGCACCTCTAGAGATGAGGAAAACATGGACTACATCCGCGCCATCGAGCGTCAGCAGATCCGCGAGGACATCCCCACGGTTCTGGTCGGCGACCACGTCAAGGTTCACTATCGCATCGTCGAGGGCGACCGCACCCGCGAGCAGGTCTTCGAGGGCGACGTCATCCGCATGAGCGGCGAGGGCTCCCGCGAGACGTTCACCGTCCGCAAGGTCAGCTTCTCCGTCGGCGTCGAGCGCACCTTCCCGCTCCACAGCCCCAAGATCGCCAAGCTCGACGTCGTCCGTCACGGTGACGTCCGCCGCGCCAAGCTCTACTACCTCCGCGACCGCGTCGGCAAGGCCGCCCGCATCCGCGAGAAGCGCGACTAGCACCCAGCTCCATCAGGGGCCGTCCCAACGGGGCGGCCCCTTTTTTCGTGAGGAGGCACCATGGCCACCCAGCATCCCTCGACGGCCCGCGAGGTCGCGTCACTTCTCTCCGACGCACCCGTCGACGAGGCCCGCTCCCTCGTGGAGCGCTACGCGGAGGACCCGCGCAAGCAGGTCCGGCATGCCGTCGAGGTCGCCCGCCGCCGCATCGCCCGCTCCGACGCCGAGCGCGACCGCGTCCTGGGCATGTACCGCACCATGCGCGAGCTCGGCGGCCCCGGCATCGTCCTGGGCGTCGACGAGGTGGGCCGCGGCGCACTCGCCGGCCCGCTCACCGTCGCGGCCGTCGCCCTCCCGGACGACCCCGTCATCTGGGGTGTGAACGACTCCAAGCAGCTCACGCCGGCCCGCCGCGAGGCCCTGGCGGCGCGCATCGCCGAGGTGGCCTGCGCCATCGGCATTGCCCACGTCGAGCCGGCCACCATCGACGCCGTCGGCATGGGCGTGGCACTGCGCCGCGCGATGACGCTGGCCGTGGCCGACGCCGGCGTCGAGCCCGACTGCGTGCTTCTCGACGGCAACCCCATGCACATCCACCCCGCCGAGAGGAGCCTGGTCAAGGGAGACGCCCGCGTCGCGTGCATCGCGGCCGCGTCCATCGTGGCGAAGGTCGCCAGGGACGCGCTCATGGTGGCCTACGACGAGGAGTACCCCGGCTACCACCTTGCCCAGTCCAAGGGATACGGCTCTGCCGAGCACATCGCTGCCATCAGGGCCCGCGGGCTGAGCCCCATCCACCGCGTCTCGTTCTGCGGCAACTTCCTGGAGACGCCCCCGCTGTTCTGACGCCCGCGCCGGCCTGCGCACCCCGCGCGTCCTGCGCCCGGGCCCGCCCGGTGCACGCCAGCTGCGCGCCCGGATGAAGCCAACGCCCGGCGCCGCGTGCCATCCTCCTTGGGACCAACGGACAAGGAGGACCCATGACAGCAGCAAGAACCCATGCGCTCCACGGCGAGACGGACCGCGCGGCCGCGACCGACGCGACCCCGGAGGCCACTGTGCGTGCCGCCCGCTCGCCGGAGGGCACGGCGGCCGAGGCCTGCGCCCTGTGCCGGGGCGTGAGCGCCCTGAGGCCCCACGAGCTCGGCCGCAGGGGCGAGGCCATCTGCGCCGCCAACCTCGAGTCGAGGGGATGGACCGTGCTGCAGGCCAATTGGCGCTGCGTGTTCGGCGAGGCCGACATCGTCGCGCGTGACGAGCACGGCGAGCTTGTCCTCGTCGAGGTCAAGACCCGCCTGTGCCGGGAGGGGAGGGACGTGCCCGTCCCCGAGGTGGCCGTGGACGCCCGCAAGCGCGCCCGCTACCGCAACCTCGCCCTGGCCTACCTCACGGAGCACCCGAGCGAGCGCGCGCTGCGCTTCGACGTCGTCGCCATCAACGTCTCGGAGTCCGGGGCCCGCCTGCACCACCTGTTCGACGCGTTCAGGTGGGAGGACTAGTGGGCGCCGGCTGCGCGCGGGTCCGCTCCGCGGTCCTGCGGGGCGTCGAGGCGCTCGAGGTCTCGGTGGAGGTGAGCGCCTCGGCGGGCATCCCCGCCCTCGACATCGTCGGCATGCCGGACTCCGCGGTCCTCGAGGCACGCTCCCGGGTGCGCTGTGCCCTGAGGTCCTCCGGGTTCGAGGTCCCGCGCCTCCACGTCACCATCAACCTGCAGCCGAGCGAGATGCGCAAGACCGGGTCGGGCCTCGACCTGGCCATGGCGGCCGGCATCCTGCTGGCGAGCGGACAGCTCCCCCTGCGCTGCTGCGAGGGCTCGCTGCTCGTCGGGGAGCTGGCC
>CALCDK010000067.1 GCA_937900605.1 uncultured Olsenella sp. | reverse complement strand
GGTGACGGGCGACGCCGCGCAGCGGGTAGCTGCGGCCGTTGAGGAAGAAGCCCTTGTTGGGGTCGACGGAGAAGGTGCGGATGCCGAAGCGGCCGCCAACCTCGTCGATGGTGGCCTCGCCGTCGACGAGCGCGAGCTCGACGTTGTAGAGGTACGGGTCGTCCACGCCGTCCCACAGGTGGGGCTTCTCGACGGTCAGGACGACGTCGGTGCCCTCGCCGGAGGCGACGACGGAGCCCTCGCGGTCGAGCAGGGTGACGCGGACGGCGCAGGACTCGGCACCCTCGCCCTCGAGCCAGCTCTGGACGCGGACCTTGGTGGTGTCGCCCTCGTAGGCGGGGGTCACGGCGTAGCCGGGGCCGCCGAAGTGGCCCAGGGCGAAGTGGCGGGCGTCGACGACGACCAGGCGGACGTCGCGGTAGATGCCGCCGTAGAAGGTGAAGTCGGCCTTCTGCGGGTAGACGCGGTCGTTCTTGGAGTTGTCGACCGCGACCTCGAGGGCGTTGTCACCGGAGGCGAGAAGGGCCTCGGTGACGTCGGCGCGGAAGGTGGAGTAGCCGCCGTCGTGGTGGCAGACGTCCTGGCCGTTGACCCTGACGTCGGCGGAGGCGTTGACGCCGTCGAACTCGAGCCAGACGCGCTGGGTGGCCACGTCGAACTCGGGGGTGGCGAAGGTGCGCGAGTACGTGCAGGTACCGCGCCAGTAGTCGTTGCCGCCATCCTGGCCGTCGATGGCATTCCAAGTGTGCGGGACGTTGACGCTCTCGACGCTTCCGTCGGGGCCGCGGAACTCCCAGCCCTCGTTGAGGCTCGACTTGGTACGCATGGCTCCTCCTGAGACTAATAGCCTACTTTACTGGTATATCAGTTTATCGTGACTACCTCGTAAATGTACTTGCAGTGCCGTGCTCGCGGCAAACGGTCGAATCCGTGCTGCAAACGGTCATATGCGTGCAAGGCGTGCCAGTGCTGTGGGGTTCCTGTGCCTTTTTGGCGTAGTCTTCCCCACATAGCCAAAACGAATACAGCTACGAGGAAAAGAAGTGCGCCCCGCATCGGCGTGATGCGGAGCGCACTGGTATATCATTTGCCGCCGTTCCGGCGACCCTGGCGAGAGGCCCTAGCGGACGCTGTGGGCGATCTCCATGGCCTCGCGGGCGAGGCGCTCGACCTCGTCGAAGCGGCCCTGCCTGATGAGGTCGGCCTTGACCATCCAGGTTCCGCCGCAGGCGATCACGTGCGGGTTGGAGAGGAACTCCGCCACGTTGGAGGCGCTCACGCCGCCGGTGGGCATGAAGCGGTGGCCAACGAACGGGGCGCTCAGGGCGTTGATGGTGGCCAGGCCGCCGTACTGCGCGGCCGGGAAGAACTTGGTGACCTCGACGCCCAGCTTGCGGGCGCAGATGATCTCGGTCGGGGTGACGCAGGCCGGGAACACGGGGACGCCGCGCTCCTGGCAGTGGCGCACGACGTCGGCGTCGAAGCCGGGGCTCACGATGAACTCGGCGCCGGCCTCGATGGCCTCGTCGACCTGCTCGACGCTCAGCACGGTGCCGGCGCCCACGGCCATCTGCGGCTGGGCGGCGCGCATGGCACGGATGACGTCGGCGGCGCAGGCGGTGCGGAAGGTCACCTCGGCGGACGGCATGCCGCCGGCGACGAGGGCGTCGGCCAGGGGCTTGGCGTCGGCGACGTCGTCCAGGACGACGACCGGGATGATGGCCAGCTCGTGGACCTTCTCGTAGTAGGAGTCCATGTTCATGCTCGTATCCTCTCTTCTCTCTTCTCGCTAGCGCCTGACGTCGGCACCAGAGGCCATGAAGTCGCTGACCTCGCGAACCGAGAAGACGTTCGCGTCTCCAAAGATGCTGTGCTTGAGCGTGCCGGCAGCGCACGCGAAGTCGATCGTGGCCTGGGGGCCCATGCCGGACAGGAGCCCGTGCAGCACGCCCGCGGCGAAGGCGTCGCCGCCGCCGACGCGGTCCACGATGGGCTCCATGGTGAACGTCCGCGAGACGTGGCGCAGCGGCTCTCCCCCCTCGCCGGCGACGAACAGGTAGCCGGTGAGGTCGTTGGAGCTGCTGGAGCGCGCCACGCGTCGGGTGCAGTAGACCGCGCGCACGTTGGGGTGCGCCGAGAAGAGCGCGCCGTACGCGTCGCGCATGGCCTGCTCGCCCCACTCGGTGCGGCCGAGGCCCAGGGCGCTCTGGACGTCGCCCCAGCTGGCGGACAGGACGCTGACGTAGGGCAGGACGTCGCGGAAGGCGTCCATGCAGCTGTCCCAGTCCCACAGGGTGGAGCGGAAGTTGACGTCGTAGCTCACCGCGACGCCGCGGTCGGCGGCCGCGCGGGCGAGCTCGACGGTGCGCTGGCGCCAGGTGGCGGACAGCGCGGGGCAGATCCCGGTGATGTGGAACAGCTCGACGCCGTCGAAGAGCGCGTCGAGGTCCCACTCGCCGGGGTCCATGGTCGCGAACGAGCTGCCGGCGCGGTCGTAGACGGCCACGGAGCCGCGGTTGGCCGTGCCCATCTCGAGGTAGTAGGTGCCCAGGCGCGCGCCGCCGCGCAGGACGCGCGAGACGTCCACGCCGCTGCGGCGCAGGTGGCGCACCACGGCGTCGCCGAGGGGGCCCTCGGGGACCTTGGTGGCCATGGTGACGTCATGGCCGAAGTTGGCCAACGACACGGCCACGTTGGCCTCCGCGCCGCCGTAGCACGCCGAGAAGGACGTGGCGTCGGCCAGACGCACGCCGCCCCCGCACGAGAGGCGGCACATCACCTCGCCCAGAGCCAGGACCCTTGCCATCTCTCCCCCTACTCGTAGAAGCCGAAGTACTCGCGGGCGTTGCGGTAGCAGACGTCGGCGACGATGCCGCCGAGGTACCCCTCGTCCTCGGGCAGGCGCCCGGCCTCGACCCACTCGCCGATGGTGTGGCACAGCACGCGGCGGAAGTACTCGTGGCGCGGGTAGCTCAGGAAACTGCGCGAGTCGGTGAGCATGCCGGTGAAGTTGGCGAGCAGGGACTCCTGCGCGAACATGGTGAGCTGCTGCTTCATGCCGTCGAAGGTGTCGTTGAACCACCACGCGGCGCCAAGCTGCATGCGCTGGCGCACGCCGCCCTGGAAGGACTGCATGAGCGTGGCGAGCGGCATCCAGTCGGCCTGCGACAGGGAGTACAGGATGCACTTGGGCAGCGCGCCGCGCTGGTTGGCGGCGTCGAGCAGGCGGGCGACCTGGCCGGTGATGGCGGGCTGGTCGCCGGCGGAGTCGAAGCCGGTGTCCGGCCCCAGCTCGGCGAAGCGGGCGCCGTTGGCGTTGCGGAAGACGTTCATGTGGAGCTGGAGGGTCCAGCCGCGACGCTCGTAGGCGGCCATGAGGGCCAGGTTGAGGGCCGAGCGGTAGCAGGTGGCCTCGTGCTCGCCGACGGCCTCGCCGGCGAGGGCGCGGCGCACGACGTCGTCGAGGGCGGCCTCGTCGCACAGGTCGAAGGCCAGCGAGTTCATGCCGTGGTCGGCAAGGCGGCCGCCGGCCTGGTGGAAGTACTCGACGCGGGCCTCGGCGGCCTCGCACAGGGAGGCGAAGTCGCGGACCTCGACGCCGGAGGCCTCCGAGAGGCGCGCGGCGTAGGCCGAGAAGCCCTCGGCCTCGACGGCCATGAGGGCGTCGGGGCGGAAGGTGGGCAGGACCTTGAAGCCCAGGCCCTTCTCGGCGGCGAGGCGCTGGTGCCAGGCGAGGTCGTCGACCGGGTCGTCGGTGGTGCAGACGACCTCGACGCGCATGCGGCGCACCATCTCGCGGGGGCGGAAGTCGTCGGTGGCGAGCAGCTCGTTGGCGCGGCGCCAGATCTCGGGTGCGTTCCTCTCGCAGATGGTGAGGTCGATGCCGAAGTAGCGGCGCAGCTCCAGGTGGCTCCACTCGTAGATGGGGTTGCCCACCGCGCGCTCGACGGTGCGGACGAAGGCGAGGAACTTCTCGTAGGGCTCGCCGTCGCCGGAGATGAGCTCCTCGGGGACGCCGTTGGCGCGCATGAGGCGCCACTTGTAGTGGTCGCCGGCGCCGTCCTTGCAGATCCAGACCTCGGCGAGGTTGCCGAAGCGCTCGTTCTCGAAGATCTCACGGGGGTTGAGGTGGCAGTGGTAGTCGATGATCGGCTGGGCCTCGGCGTGGCCGTGGTACAGGCGCCTGGCCCAGTCGGTGGTCAGCAGAAAGTCGTCATCAAGGAACATGGGTCCTCCTAGCTCCGCCCGGCCCTCGGCCGGGTCATGCGGGGGCGCGCTCTCCCCCGCCCGTCAGACGCAGGAAGGGCGGGACTGCCCGGCAGCCCCGCCCGAGGGTGCGACTAGGCGCCCTTCTCGATGGCCTCCCACATGCCGTTGATGTAGGCGATGCCCAGGGCGCGGTCGTACAGGCCGTAGCCCGGTCGGCCGGTCTCGCCCCAGATCATGCGGCCGTGGTCCGGACGGATGAAGCCGTCGAAGCCGTTGTCGTGCAGGGCCCTCATCATGCGGTACATGTCGAGGGAGCCGCACTCGCTGGGGTGCGGGGCCTCGTAGAAGTCCTTGTTGCCAGGCTCCTCGGGGCTGATGTACTTGATGTTGCGCATGTGCACGAAGTGGATGCGGCCACGGCGGGAGAACTCGGCGAGGATGGAGTAGATGTCGTTGCCGGGCTCCTCGGCGATTGAGCCGCAGCACAGCGTGATGCCGTTGTACGGGGTGTCGACGGCGTTGCAGAGCCAGTCGAGGTCCTCGCGGTTCTTGATGATGCGCGGCAGGCCGAACAGGGAGTAGGGCGGGTCGTCGGGGTGGATCGCCATCTTGACGTCGCACTCCTCGCAGGTGGGCATGATGGCCTCGAGGAAGTAGACGAGGTTGGCGCGCAGCCTGTCGTCGTCGACGTCCTTGTACGCGTCGAGAAGCCCGCGGACCTCGGCGAGGCGCTCCGGCTCCCAGCCCGGCAGGGTGAAGTCGCCCGAGCCGTTGGCGACGCGGTCGATGATGACCTGCGGGTCGTCGGGGATGTTCCTCTTCACGAACGCGAGGGTGCGCGAGCCGTCGGGCAGGACGTAGTCGAGGTCGGACTTCACCCAGTCGAAGACGGGCATGAAGTTGTAGCAGATGGCCTTGACTCCCTCGGCGGCGAGGTTGCGGATGGTCTGCTTGTAGGCCTCGATGTGCTCGTCGCGCTTCTCGGTGCCGATCTTGATGTCGTCGGAGACGTTGACGGACTCGATGACCTTGAGGGTCAAGCCGGCGGCCTCGACCTGCTCGCGCAGGGCGTGGATGCGCTCCTGCGGCCAGACCTGGCCGGCGGGGATGTCGAAGAGGGTGCCAACGATGCCGCGGCAGCCGGGGATCTGGCGGATCTGCTCGAGCGAGATCTTCTCGGACTCGGGTCCGTACCAGCGGAAGGTGAGCTCCATGGGTGGTCCTTTCTGGGTGTGGCCGAGCCTGTGGGCTAGGCGAACTTCCTGAGGGTCGCGGCGACGGCACCGGGGCCGGCGACGAGCTGCATGAAGAGGTCCTCGACCTTGGCGGCCAGACCGACCTCGGCCAGGTCGACGACGAAGATCTCCTTGTTGGAGAGGATCGGGGCCAGGGCGGCGTGGACCCTCTCGGCGTCCTTGCAGCCCAGCTCGATGCCGGACAGGCGCGCCTGCAGGTCGGCCAGCATGGGGTCCGGGGAGGGCTCGAAGGCCTGGCCGCGGTCGTCGACGGCGAGCAGGTAGCGCAGCCAGCCGGCGATGGTCAGTGGGATGTAGGTGAGGGTGGACACGTCCTTGCCGGCCGCGACGTAGGAGGCCAGGGTGTGGCCGTAGCGCACGGGGATCTTCTGGGAGGTGTCCTGGGCGATGCGCTGCGGGGCGTCGGGCAGGGACTTGTTGGGCAGGCGCTTGCCGACGAGCTCGTCGATGAAGGACTTGGGGTCGATGACGCCGGGGTCGACGACGACGGGCAGGTCCTCGTCGTAGCCGAGGTGACGGACGACGGACGCGAGGTCGGCGTCCTCCATCTCCTGCCAGATGCGGGTGTGGCCCAGCAGGCAGCCGAAGACGGCCAGGCAGGTGTGCAGCGGGTTGAGGCATGCGGTGACCTTCATGGTGTCGGCCTTCTCGGCGGTGTCGCGGTCGCACATGATCACGCCACCCTCCTCGAGGGCGGGGCGGCCGTTGGGGAAGCTGTCCTCGACGACGAGGTAGTGGCAGGCCTCGGTGTTGGCGAAGCCGGCGAAGTTCACGGGGCCGTTGGGGATGAGCGGCAGGTCCTCGAAGCCCTGCTCGCGCAGGGCGGCCTCGGTCTCGGTGGACGGGTTGGGGGTGATGCGGTCGATCATGGACCAGGGGAAGCTCACCTTGGACTCGTCGGACAGCCAGGCGACGAACTCGTCGGAGACGTGGCCGTTGTCCCTCCAGCCGTTGGCGACGGTCAGGACGGCCTCGCGGAAGCGGCGGCCGTTCTGGGAGAAGTTGTCGGTGGAGAGCATGGCGATGGGGGCGGCGCCGGCCTCGAAGCGGCGCAGCAGCAGCGCGCAGACGATGCCCATGGTGCTGGCAGCGGTCTCGGGGCCGCCGGCGATCTCGGCGGCGACGAACGGCAGCAGCTCGCCCGCGGCGTTGGTCAGGCCGTAGCCCTTCTCGGTGATGGTGAAGGAGGCAAGCTGGAGCTCGTCGCTCTCGAAGTAGCGGCCCATGCGGTCGTAGTCGGCCGGGCGGGAGGGGTTGCAGAACAGCGAGTCGCAGGTGGAGGCCAGGACGCGCTCGTCGAGGGAGCCGTCGGCGTTCATGACGACCTGCAGGATGGTGTTGTCGTACGGCGCGTAGACGCTGTCGATGGTGAACGGCGAGAAGGTCTCGCAGACCACGACGCCGCAGTCGAGCTTGCCGGCGCAGGCCAGCTTCTCGGCGACGGCCGCGTGGAAGGCGCGGTAGAGGTTGCCGCCGCCGAAGTGGACCCAGCGGGGCTGGGCGACGCCGGCCTCGCGGACGGCCTCGACGTCATAGGTGGGCAGGCCGATGCCGGCCCTCTCGAACTCGTCGCGATGGTCCTGCCACTTCTTGAGAGACAGCATGGGGATTCCCTTCCGCTCGATGCTCCGTCTGCCGTCCAACACCGTTACTGGTATATCAGTTGGACTCTCTCAAGTGTTTTTCATGGCCCGCCGCTTGTCAATGCAAAAGTTGCGTTTATCGGCGATTAACTCGGGTTTCTCATGAGGGAGGGGTGTTTTTACACATGACTGACACGGAGCAAACACGTGCGAAAAACGGCAATACTCGTATACTTGCCATCACGGCGGGTCGCGCGCAGGCGCCCTCAGTGGGCAATCGCCGGGTTTTACCTGCTACGATACCAGAACCAACCCACCAGGACACGGGAACCAGCATGGCAGAAGAGACCGAGCACGCAGAGAGCCTGCAGCTGCAGGCGTACGAGACCATCCGCAACGCCATCCTCTACGCACACTACGCGCCGGGAGACAAGCTCATGGTCAAGGACCTGTGCCTCGAGCTTGACATGGGCCGCACGCCCATCCGCGAGTCGCTCGTGAGGCTGCGCCAGGAGGGGCTGGTCCAGACCGTCCCGCAGAGCGGCACCTACGTGTCGCGCATCAGCCTGCGCTCCGTGGAGTGCGCGCGCTACGTGCGCGAGCAGATGGAGCGCTCCGTGGCCGTGGAGTGCTGCGCCAAGATCGGCCCGCAGCAGATCCGCGGGCTCGCGCAGATCGTCGAGCGCCAGCGCAAGGCGGCCGAGGCGGGCGACCGCCGCGCCTTCTTCGACGGGGACAACGAGCTGCACCAGGCGCTCTACGACGCGGCGGACCGCTCGCGCGTCTGGGAGTGGCTCGAGCTCATCAGCATCGACCTGCAGCGCTACCGCTGGCTGCGCATGCAGACCGAGGAGCTGGACTGGAACGCCATCCTCGACCAACACCTGGAGATCTGCGACGCCCTGGCCGAGCGCGACGCCGACGAGGTGGGCTACCTGGTGAGCGCCCACCTGCACCTGCTCTTCGAGGAGTCCGCAGCCGTCATCAAGACCTTCCCGGACTACTTCATCAACGACCGCTAGGCCCGCACGGCGAGAGGCGCTGCAGGCGAGAAGCACTACGGCGAAAGGCGCCGCGACCGGCCCCGACGGGCACGCGGCCGCTACGCCAGGCGGGCCGCCACGGACTCGGCCAGCTGCGCCATGGGGACCTGCTCCTGCTCGTGGGTCGACATGTCGCGGATCGTGGCGGTGCCGGAGGCCACCTCGTCCGGGCCCAGCACCACGCACAGGCGCGCACGGTGCTTGTCGGCCTGCTTGAACTGCGACTTGAGCGAGCGGCCCTGGTAGTCGGCCTCGCAGCGGATGCCCGCCTCGCGCAGCGCCAGCGTGGCCGAGAAGGCCGCGGCGCGCTCGTCGACGGAGGTGCAGGCCACGTAGACGCAGGTGGGGTCCTCGCCGGCAAGGTCCACGCCGGCGTCGGCCAGCGCCAGGACGATGCGCTCGAAGCCCACGGCGAAGCCCAGGCCGCACGTGGGCTTGCCGCCCTCGAGCTCGACCAGGCCGTCGTAGCGGCCGCCGCCGCCCAGGGCGCCCACGCCCTTGCCGGGCACCAGCGACTCGACCTCGAAAACGGTGCGCGTGTAGTAGTCCAGGCCGCGGACCAGCGTGGGGTCCTCGACGTAGGCGATGCCGGCGGCGTCCAGGTACGACTTCACCTTGGCGTAGTGCTCGGCGCACTCGTCGCAGAGGCTGTCGCACACGAGCGGGGCGTCGGCCATGACCTGATGGCAGTGCTCGTTCTTGCAGTCGAAGGCGCGCAGCGGGTTGATCTGGGCGCGCTCGAGGCAGTCGGGGCACATCTCGTCGGCGTGGTCCATGATGAAGGCGCGGACCTTCTCGCGGTAGGCGGGGCGGCAGGCCGCGTCGCCCATGGAGTTGATGCTGAGGCGCAGCTGGTCGGCGCGGAAGCCCAGGCGCTCGTAGAGGCGCATGAGCATGATGATGCACTCGGCGTCGGCCGCGGGGTCCGGCGCGCCGAGCCACTCGACGCCCACCTGGTGGAACTGGCGCAGGCGGCCGTGCTGCGGGCGCTCGCCGCGGAACATGGGCTCGGCGTACCAGAGCTTGACCGGGGCGCCGCCCTGCGGGACGAAGTTGTTCTCGACGGCCGCGCGGACCACGCCCGCGGTGCCCTCGGGGCGCATGGCCAGGCGGTGGCGGGCCTTGGTGCCCTCCTCGGTGCCGCGCGCGAGCAGCTCGCCCATGACGGCACCGGGCACCACGCGGAACATCTCCTTGCGGACCACGTCGGTGGCCTCGCCGATGCCGTGCACGAAGGTGTCCACCTGCTCGATGGCCGGGGTCTCGATCATGTCGAAGCCGTAGGAGCCGAACAGGTCGCGCGCGACGTCCTGCATGCGCTGCCACGCGCGCATGTAGCCCCCGTAGAGGTCCTCGGTGCCCTGAACCTTCTGTGCCATGCCATCGGCCCTTCTCGTCGTGGTCTGCTGAGTCCTCCAAGTATACACGTGACCCATGGCGCGGCGAGAAGCGCGGCCCCCGTGGCGGCGGCACGTCTGCGGCGGCCGCGGCGACCACGCGCCCCGGGCGGCGACCCTCACGCGCGCGGGCGCCCCGGGCCGGGGGCCGTCCTACAGCGAGAGGCCCTCATAGCCGGCCACGACCTCGTCGGCGCCGCTCACGTCGGTGGCGACGGAGCCGCCCGCGAAGCCGATGGCGTGGATGCCGGCCGCCTGCGCCGAGCGGATGCCCGAGGGCGAGTCCTCGAAGGCCACGGCGTGGGCCGCGTCGGCGCCCAGCAGGCGCAGGCCCTCCAGGTACGGGTCGGGCGCGGGCTTGGGGCGCGCGCTCATCTCGCCGGTGACGATCGCGTCGAACAGCGGCAGCATCCCCATGCGGGCCAGCGCCGTGAGCACGCAGCGGGCCGCCCCCGTGGTCACCACGGCCAGGCGGACGCCGCGCGAGCGCAGGTCGCGCAGCAGCTCGACGGAGCCGGGCATGGGGCGAAGGCCGGCCGTGGCGTAGGCCGGGTAGAGGTCGTCGCGGGCCACGACGAACTCCTCGTAGGTGCGCGGCGAGCCGTACTTGCGCAGCAGCGGCGGGATCACCTCGTCGGGGTGGGCGCCGGCGAACGAGCGCACCTCCTCGTCGGTGACGGGCGCGCCGAACTCCTCCATGAGCCGGCGCAGGAACGCAAGGTTGGACGGCTCGGTGTCGCACAGCGTCCCGTCGAAGTCGAACAGCGCGGCGTCGATGCGCTCCGGTCGTGACATGGGCCTCTCCCCTTCCGTGGTCGGTCCGGCAAGCGTAGCACGCGCGCGGCGGGAGGGGCCGGCGAGAAGGACACGGGGCCTGCGACGGCGACGGCAGGCGCGGCCCCGGCGCGCGACGGCAGGCGCGGCGCGTCGCCGGCGCGACGCCGCCCAAGAAAGGGGCCCGCGGCGCAGCGACGGCTGCTACCGCGGGCCCCTGGACGGCTCGTGTGGCGCTCGAGGCGCCGGTGGCGCGCGCCTCTCGGCTACGCGTCCTTCATGACGGCGTTGCGCACGATGCCGGCGGCCTCGTCGCAGGCGTCGAGGCAGTTCTCCATGCGGTCGAAGATGCGCAGCCAGGTGACGGCGTACTTGCCGGCGATGTCGTCGTCCTCGTGGAAGAGGCGGCGCAGGGCGGTCTGGTAGACGGAGTCGCCCTGGTCCTCGATGTCGCCGATCTCGATGGCCTTCTCCATGACCACGCGGTCCTTCTGGTAGCCGGGGAGGTGGTCGACGAGGACCTGCATCTCCTTGACGGCGTGGACGGTGAGCGCGGAGATCTGCTTGGCCTCGACGCGCAGGTCGGAGATGTTGAAGAGGTCCATGCGAATGGTCACGCCGTACATGGCGTCGACGACGTCGTCCATGGCCAGGGCCAGGGCGCTGATGTCCTCGCGGTCCATGGGGGTGATGAACGAGGTGTACAGCTTGCCCATGATGGTCTTGACCTTCTCGTCGCACTTGGTCTCGTGGACCTTCATGTGCGGGATGCGGTCCATGGACTCGGGGAAGGTGCTGATGATCTGGTCGTACTCCTCGGCCGTCTCCACCAGGAGCTGGGCGAGCTCCTTGAGCAGGGTGAAGAAGATGTCTTCCTTCTTGAGGCGGGCCATGGTGACTCCTTACTGGTTGCGTTTCGTCAGTGTGCGGTGCGAGAGGCGCGTGCGGTGCGAGCTAGGTGAGAGCGAGGTGCGTGCGGTGCGAGCGAGGTGCGAGCCGGACGCGGGCCCGGCGAAGGCGGTGCCGCGCTAGAACAGCACCAGGAAGATCTTGGCCAGGACGAAGCCGATGAGGCCGCAGCCCGGGAACGTGAAGACCCACGTGAGGACCATCTCCTTGGCGACGCCCCAGTTGACGGAGCGCGGGTCCTTGGCGGCGCCCGCGCCCATGATGGCGGCGGTCTTGGTGTGGGTGGTCGAGACGGGCAGGCCGGTCACCGTGGCGATGAGCAGGGAGGCCGTAGCGCTGACCGAGGCGGCGAAGCCCTGGTACTTCTCCAGCTGGACCATCTCCATGCCGACCTTCTTGATGATCTTCTTGCCGCCCACGGCGGTGCCGATGGCCATGACCGCGGCACAGAGGACCTCGATCCACAGGGGGAAGCCGCCCATGTCGGCGGCGGTGAGGTTCATGGACAGCGCGATGGCGAGCATGGCGGTGGACATGAACTTCTGACCGTCCTGCGCGCCGTGCATGAGGGCGACGCCGGCGGCGCCCACGACCTGGGCCTTGCCGAAGAACGAGTTGGCGCGGCGGCGGTCCATCTTGGCGCAGATGGGTGGGATGACCTTCGAGATGAGCCAGCCTGCCAGGAAGCCGAGGACCGTCGAGAGGACCAGGCCGTAGATGACCTTGATCCACTGGTCCATGTTGACGCCGTCGAGGCCGCCTGAGACGGCGAGCGCGGCGCCGGTGAGGCCGGCGATGAGGGCGTGGGACTCGCTCGTGGGGATGCCGAAGACCCAGGCGCCGAGGCCCCAGGCGACGATGCCCACGGTGGCGGCAGCCAGCGCGATGAGCGCGGCGTGCGTGTCGCCGCCGAAGTCGACCATGCCGGAGATGGTGTCGGCGACGGCCGTGGAGACGAACGACATCACCACCAGGCCGACGAAGTTGCACGCGACGCTCATCAGGATGGCGGTGTCCACGTTGATGGAGCGGGTGCCGACGGGCTCGGCGATGGCGTTGGCGGCGTCGGTGGCGCCGTTGACGAAGATGGTGCCCATCACCAGGAGCATGACGACTACGAGGAACGGGTTGGTCGAAAGGACCTCAAGGAACTGCTCGAAGCTGATCAACTGATCTCTCCTCCGGAGGGGGCGCCCTGTCGGGTGCCCTCTTGTGTCACGACAGTGTAAGCGCCCCGTAAGGATAGCGTAACCATGCACCGCGCAACTGGGAAAAGGGGCATACCGCACGCTGCTGGCACGTCCCCTTACACACTCATTACATTGTAGGCGAGAAGCGCCGCCCCTTCGGCCCGAGAGCGGTGCCCCATGCGCCGCGCGCCCGAGCACGGCGTCGCGGCCCCCGCGCCCGCTCCCTCGCGCCCGCCCGCGACGCCGCCCCCGGCCAACCCCCGAAACGCAGAAGAGGCGCCGCGACCCGGAGGGGCCACGGCGCCTCTGTGCGAGCGCCCTGCGATGCGGCGGAAGCTACTTGGAGAGCTGGCCGTCGAGCATCAGGTTGACGTCCAGGACGTTGACGACGTCCTCGCCGAACAGGCCGAGCAGCTTGTGGGTGGTGCACTGCTCGATGATGGCGCGCACCTCGTCCTCGGAGCGGCCGGTGGCCTGCGCCAGGCGCGGCACCTGCCACTCGGCGGCGGCGACGGAGATGTGCGGGTCGAGGCCGGAGCCGGACTCGGTCACGAGGTCCACGGGCACGGGGCCCTGGGCGTCGGGGTTGGCGGCGACCAGGCGCGCGACGCGCTCGTCGACGATCTGCGCGTACTCCTCGGAGGCCGGGGAGAGGTTGGAGCCCGCCGCGTAGGCCAGGGTCTCGCCGTCGACCTCGACGGTGGAGTAGCTCACGGGACGGCCCCAGAGGTGCGCGGGGTCGGAGTAGGACTGGCCGATGAGCTCGGAGTAGTGGCCCTCGTCGGTGTCGATGACCGAGCCGTTGGCCTGGTGCGGGAACACGAGCTGCGCGACGCCGGTGACGACGAGGGTGTAGACGAGGCCGCAGACCACGGTGAAGAACACGAACACCTTGAGGGCGGGCGCGATGGCCTTCTTGAACACGGCTTCCTCCTTACGCGAGACCCAGTGCCATGAGCACGAGGTCGATGAGCTTGATGAAGACGAACGGCGCGACGAGGCCGCCGAGGCCCCAGACGAGCAGGTTGTGGCGCAGCAGCTCGCCGGAGGACACCTCGCGGTACTTGACGCCCTTCAGGGCCGCCGGGATCAGCGCGACGATGACGAGCGCGTTGTAGATGATGGCGGACAGGACGGCGGACTGCGGGGAGGCCAGGTGCAGGATGTTGAGCGCAGCGAGGCCCGGGTACAGCGTCACGAAGATGGCCGGGATGATGGCGAAGTACTTGGCC
>CALCDK010000066.1 GCA_937900605.1 uncultured Olsenella sp. | reverse complement strand
CCGCTGACGGCGGAGCCCACGAGCGAGGAGCCGCTGCGCTCGACGGTGAACTCGAGGCTGTTGGACCACGCCAGGGCGAAGCTGCCGTCGACCTTGAGCTCGTCGCCGCGATCGAGGTCCACGGTGACGATCTCGGAGGCGGGGACGGGGGACTCGAGGGCGACGACGCCGCTGCCGGTGAGGCCCAGGTTGAACAGGCCCTCGTCGCCGGCGAGCATGGCGCTGGCGCGCTTGACCATGATGGCCTTGTGCTGGATGTCCGAGGTACAGGCCATGAACAGGCCGTCGTTGACAATCATCGTGGTGCCGAGGTCCTGCTGCGGGCTCATGAGCAGGATGTGGCGGTAAGTGGGCTCGCAGACCACGGTGCCGACGCCCGTGTACTCGGGCTTGATGGCGGACTCGCCGGTGACCGAGCCGCGTGCCATCTTGCCGATGAAGTCGCCGACGCCCTTGACGCCGGTGTTGGAGCTGACGTGGCCCATGGTCCACTGCATGGCGCCGGCCTGCAGGGTGACGCCGCAGCTGCCGTCGAGCTCGCAGACGAGCTGGCGGCGCCGCACGTCCATCTCGGCGGCGTAGTAGGACGCGATGGCGGAGCCGTACGTCACGGACAGGTCGCGCTTCCACTCGATGACCTTGAACGGCGCGCGCTGGGCGACGACCTGGACGTCGTCGTTGTCGAGGAAGTTGTAGACGTGCATGGCTTCTCCTTCGTGTGGGGGCCTCGCGGACGATATGGTGAAGGTAGCACGCGCGGGCCCCGACCGCGGCTGCGCCATCGCATTATTTCGGTGAGCGTCATCGCGTTTGCCCAGGTGGGGGCGAGGCCGTCCCGGGCGGGCCCCCACGAGCGCCAAAGCCGTCGCGCGCCACGGCTACACTCGTGTCAGACACGTCAGCGAGAAGAACCCGGATGAACATGACCCCAGACCAGCCTTCGCTTTTTTCCCCCACGGCCCCGACCCCGGTGGCCCCCGCGCCCGCGCCGCAGCCCGTCGCCGCCCCGGCGCCCGTGACCGCTCCCGCACCGCAGCCCGTGACCGTGCCGCAGCCCGCGCCGTACAACCCGGTGCCGCCCGCGTACGCCGCGGCCCCCGTGGCGCCCGTGGCCCCCGCGCTCGACCTGGACGGTCTCAACCCCGCCCAGCGCCAGGCCGTCGAGTGCACCCGCGGCCCGCTGCTCGTGCTCGCCGGCGCCGGCTCGGGCAAGACGCGCGTGCTCACCATGCGCATCGCCCACATGATCGCCGACCAGGGCGTGCGCCCCTGGCAGGTCCTCGCCATCACCTTCACCAACAAGGCCGCCGCCGAGATGCGCGAGCGCCTCGACGCCCTGCTGCCCGGCGGCACGCGCGGCATGTGGGTGTGCACCTTCCACGCCATGTGCGTGCGCATGCTGCGTGAGGACCCGGAGCTCGTGGGCTACCGCCCCAACTTCACCATCTACGACGACGACGACTCGCGCCGCCTCGTGAAGTCAATCATGGCCGACCTCTCCATCGACCCCAAGTCGTTCCCGCTCAACTCGATCCGCTCCAAGATCTCCGCGGCCAAGAACGTCATGGTGGGCCCCGACGAGATGTCCTCCTCGTCCAACCCCGCCGACCGCGCGGCCGCCCGTGTCTACCGCGAGCTCGACGCCCGTCTCGCCCGCGCCAACGCCATGGACTTCGACGACCTCCTCGTCAAGACGCACCAGCTCCTCTCGCGCAACCCCGCGGTCCTCGAGCGCTACCAGGACCGCTTCCGCCAGATCAGCGTCGACGAGTACCAGGACACCAACCACGTCCAGTACTCGATCACCAACCTGCTCGCCGCGCGCCACCGCAACCTTATGGTCGTCGGCGACGACGACCAGTCGATCTACAGCTGGCGTGGCGCCGACATCCAGAACATCCTCGACTTCGAGAAGGACTACCCCGACGCCTGCACCGTGCGCCTCGAGCAGAACTATCGCTCGACCGGCCACATCCTCAACGCGGCCAACGCCGTGGTCGCCAACAACTCGCGCCGCAAGGCCAAGCGCCTCTTCACCGACTCCGGCGACGGCGAGCGCATCCGCGTCTTTCAGGCCTCCGACGAGCGCGACGAGGGCCGCTGGATCGGCTCGGAGATCGAGAAGCTCCACGACGCCGGCACCAGCTACGACGACATCGCCGTCTTCTACCGCACCAACGCGCAGTCGCGCGTCCTCGAGGACATGTTCCTGCGCGCCGGCGTGCCGTACAAGATCGTCGGCGGCACGAGGTTCTTCGACCGCGCCGAGGTCCGCGACGTGATGGCCTACCTCAAGGCCGTCGTCAACCCGGACGACGACGTCGCGGTGCAGCGCGTCGTCAACACCCCGCGCCGCGGCATCGGCACCACGTCCATCGAGAAGATACGCATGCTCGCCGCCGACGAGGGCATCTCGTTCTTCTCGGCGTGCCAGGAGGCCATCGCCGACTCCGGCCTGCTCACGGCCAAGGTCCGCAACGGCCTGGCCGAGTTCTGCGGCGCCATCGAGGCCGGCCGCCACGTGACCGGCGACCTCGCGCAGGTCGTCGAGGCCATCGTCGACCGGGCGGGCCTCGTCCGCGCGCTCGAGGCCGAGCACACCGTCGAGGCCGACAGCCGCATCGAGAACATCCGGGAGTTCATGGGCGTCGCGGCCGAGTTCGACGAGTCCCACGACGACGCCGTCGAGACCCTCGAGAGCCTCCAGCAGCTCCGCGAGGCCGGCATGGACGTCGGCGCCGACGGGGCCGCCACCGCCGCCCCCGCGCGGCCCGCGCCCGCCGCGGCCGACCCCGCGCGCCCGCCCGTGGCCGCCGAGAAGCTCCCCGCCCTCATCGAGTGGCTCGCACTGCGCTCCGACCTCGACTCCCTGGGCGACCAGGGCCACGCCGTGACCATGATGACCATCCACTCCGCCAAGGGCCTGGAGTTCCCCACGGTGTTCGTCGCCGGCATGGAGGAGGGCATCTTCCCGCACGTCTCCTACGGCGAGGACGCCGAGCTCGTGGAGGAGGAGAGGCGCCTGGCCTACGTCGCCATCACCCGCGCGCGCAAGCGCCTCTACCTGACGCATGCCGCCACGCGCCGCACCTACGGCTCCGTCCAGGCCAACCCGCGCAGCCGCTTCCTCAACGAGATCCCCGAGCGCGACGTCGAGCCCGTCGGCGTGGGCTCCTCGGGCTTCACGGGCGTCGGCTGGGAGAAGCGCGGCGACCGCCGCGGCACCTTCGGCAGCGGCCGCGGCTCGGACGTCTACGGCGGCCACGTCTTCGGCTCCCGCACGCGCTCCACGCCCGGCTCGCAGCGGCAGCGCGCGTCGTCGCTGCCGCCCATCGCGCCCAAGGCCCGCAGGTCGGGCGAGGCCGCGCCCGCCGCGTCCGCCGCCGGCTCCGACGCGCTGCACGCCGGCGACCGCGTCTCGCACAAGACCTTCGGCCCCGGCGTCGTCCTGGGCGTCTCGGGCGACACCATCGAGGTCAGGTTCACCAGGACCGGCAAGACCAAGAAGCTCCTCAAGGGCTTCGCGCCGCTCGTGAAGGTGGAGGGATAGCGCATGGAGCTCCTGGGCATCCCCGTCGCGCAGCTCGTCGCCAAGGCGCTCACCCTGGGCGTCGCCGTGGCGCTCGCGCTCGTGGTCCAGCACTTCGTGGTGCGCTTCGCGCGCGCCGCGCTCGACAGGACCGAGATCCCCAGCGCGTCAATCTTCGTCAACGTCCTGAGGGCGCTGGTCTGGTCGCTCGCGCTGCTCTCGGTCATGCGCCCCGTCTTCGGCGTGGAGCCCACCGCGTTTCTCGCCGCCCTGGGCGTCGCGTCCGTGGCCGTCTCGCTGGGCATGCAGGACACGATCTCCAACCTGGTCAGCGGCCTGGGCCTCATGGCCGGCAAGGTGGTCAAGCCCGGCGACGACGTCACGGTGGGCGCCGTCACCGGCCGCGTGACCGACGTGACCTGGCGCAGCACCACGGTGCGGACGCGTGGCGGCAACGTCGAGGTGATCCCCAACTCGGTGCTCAACAAGACCTCGCTGACGCACGTCACCCGCTGGAACGTGGGCGTCTGCCGCGTCCCGCTGGCCGTCGCGCCCGGCGCCGACCTCGACGTCGTCGCCCGCGACGTGCGCGAGGCCGCCACGCGCGCCCTGGGCGAGAGCCTCGACCCCGAGTTCGAGACGGGCGTGGTGTTCCAGGGCTTCTCTGCGTACGGGACGCAGGGCGAGGCGCAGCTGCACGTCGTCGACGGGGTGGCCTTCTCGGCGGCGCAGGACGCGCTCGTCCGGGAGCTGCAGGGCCGTCCCTGGATCGCGCGCGCCCTGTAGGGGGCGTCCCGCGCGGTCCGGCGAGAGGTGCCGGCCGACGCCGGGGGACAGCAGCCGGCCGACGCCGGCGAGAGGGGCCGGCCACGGGCCGGCGGGACACGATCCGGCGCAAGCCGGGAGGAGGGCACACATGGAGAAGATCGCGAGCTTCACCGTCGACCACACGCTGCTCGAGCCGGGCGTCTACGTGAGCCGCGTGGACGCCGACCCGCAGACCGGGGCGTGCGCGACCACGTTCGACCTGCGCCTCACGGCTCCCAACCGAGAGCCGGTCATGGACACCTGCGCGGTGCACGCCATCGAGCACCTCGTGGCGACGTTCCTGCGCAACGACCCGCAGTGGCGCGACCGCGTGCTGTACTTCGGCCCCATGGGCTGCCGCACGGGCTTCTACCTCATCGTCTTCGGCAGGCTCGAGTCCGCCGACGTCGTGGGCCTCGTGCGCCGCGCGTTCGAGTTCGTGCGCGACTTCGAGGGCGACATCCCGGGCGCGCGCCCGCAGGAGTGCGGCAACTGGCACGACGCCGACCTCGCGGCGGCCCAGTGGTGGGCCCGCCGCTACCTGGAGGGCACGCTCGAGCACATCGACGAGGCGCACTTGACCTACCCACAGGCGTAGCGCGAAGCTGGGACGGCGTGCCCGTGCGCGGGCCGCCACAAGGGGCGCCATGCGCCCGGAGGGGAGAAGAGATGAGGATCGGCATCGTCGGTGCCATGGAGGTCGAGGTCGAGCGGGTCTGCGCCGCGATCGAGGGCGCCGAGAGGACCCGCGTGGCGGGCTGGGAGCTCTGCTCGGGCACGCTGGACGGCACCGAGGTCGTGGTGGTGCGCTCCGGCGTCGGAAAGGTCAACGCCGGCATCTGCGTCCAGGCGCTCGTGGACCGCTTCCAGGTGACCCACGTCGTCAACACCGGCATCGCGGGGTCGCTGGACCCCACGCTCGACATCGGCGACCTCGTGGTCTCCACCGACTGCGTCCAGCACGACTTCACCGTGGCCCCGCTCGGCTACGCCCCGGGCGTCGTGCCCGGCCGCGACCGCGCCGAGTACGTGGCCGACCGCGCGCTCGTGGGCGCCGCCCTGGCCGCGGCGGCCGCGGAGGCGCCCGACGTGCGCTGCGTCGAGGGCCGCGTGGCCTCCGGCGACCAGTTCGTGGCCTCCGACGACGAGCGCGCCCGCATCGTGGCGCAGTTCGGCGCGCGCTGCTGCGAGATGGAGGGCGCCGCCATGGCGCAGGCCTGCGAGCTCAACGGCGTGCCGTTCGTGGTCGTGCGCGCGATCTCGGACAAGCCCGGAAGCGAGGGCCAGGCCATGGACTACGCCGCCTTCGAGGCGCAGGCGGCGCACCACTGCGCCCGCGTGGTCATGCGCATGGTCCGCGACCTGGGCGCCCGCTAGGCCCACGACGAGGCGCGCCCGGCGAGAAGCGCCGCGTGTCCGCCCTTGGCCTA
>CALCDK010000065.1 GCA_937900605.1 uncultured Olsenella sp. | reverse complement strand
CTGGCCCCGGCCGCGGCGTTCCGCCTGTGCTCGCCGGTCGTCGGCGTTGCCCCCTCGGGGATCCCGCTGGCCCCCGGCGACCCGCTGTGGGCCATGGGCGCGCCGTGGGCGGCCGGCGTCGCGGTGTGCCTGGGCGCCTTCGTGCTGCTCGCCTGGCTGGGCGCCCGCTGGGCCGATCGCCTGGAGGTGCGCTGATGGGCGCCCGCGGTCGGGCCACGGGGGCGGGCCGTGGCGCGGCGCCGGGCCGCGCCGGCGCCCGCGCCTGCGGTGCCGCCGGCCGCACCGCGCCGGCGCCGAGGCCGCCGCGGATGACCCTGTGCGGGGCGCTGCGCTCCGAGCTCGTGCGCCTGCGCCGCTCGCCGCTCGTGGCGTTGCACGCCGCGCTGGCGGTGGCGCTCGGCGCGGGCGCGGGGCTGTACTTCGGGCTGGGCCGGTCGTGGGACCCCATGATGGGCGCCGACGCGTTCTTCCAGCTGCTGGGGGCCGGCGCGCCGCTGCTCGCGGGGCTGTCGTGCGGCCTGTCCGCCGAGTCCGAGCGCGAGGCCGGCGAGCTGTCCGCGCTTCTCGGCGTCCCGCGCCGGCGCGTGGCCCTCGCGGCCAAGGCGCTCGTGCTGCTGGGGCTCGGGGCGCTCGCGGCGCTGCTCTCTGCGGGGTGCTTCTGCGCCACGCTCGCGGCGTGCGGAAGCGCGGGCCCCGACGCGCCGACGGTGCTTCTCGCCTGCGCGGCGATGGCCGCCGGGAGCCTGCTCGTGTACGTGCTGTGCCTGGCCGTGGCGCTGCGGTGGGGGAGGAACGCCTGCGTCGCCGTGGGCGCGCTGGGCCTGGCCGTGGCCCTGGGGTCGCTTGGCGGCCTGGCGAACGGCCTGGTCACGGGCACGCTGTCCGGGACGTTCGCGGTGGCGGCCACCGCGTGGGTCCCCTTCGGCTGGCCGGCGAGGCTCGCGTCGCTCGTGGTGGAGTGTGCGGTCGTGGGGCCCGGGTCGGCCGCGCTCGGAGGGCTCCACGGCGCGCTGGGGGTCGTCGGCGCGTGGTGCGCGGCGCTCACCACGGCCGGGTGCGTCGTGGCGCTCGCGCTGTGCGGGCGCCTGGAGGACCGCCTGCGCGGCGAGTGAGCGCGGGGCGGCAGCCGCGCGTGGCGTTCGGTGCGGCGAGGGGTGCCCGCGCACGTGGCATGCCGGCGTGCCTCTCGCCCGCCGCGCGCCCGCCGGCCGCATCAAGCGCTAGTCTCGAGAGGGAGGCCACGGCCCCGACGACGGGGCCGTGGCACGTCATGGTCTGGAGGTCGCATGGCATGCATACTGGTCGTCGACGACGAGGCCCCCATCCGCGAGCTCGTCTCGCGCGCGCTGGGGCGAGACGGGCACGACGTCGTGGGCGAGGGGGACCCCCTGGCGGTCGAGCGGGCGGACCTCTCGCGCTACGACCTGCTGTTCGTCGACGTCATGATGCCGGGCATGGACGGCTTCGAGCTGGTCCGCCGCATCCGGGCGCGCGTCGACGCGCCCATCGTGTTCCTCACCGCCCGCACCTCCGAGGAGGACGCCGTCACGGGCCTGGGCGTGGGCGGCGACGACTACCTGCGCAAGCCGTTCGGCCTGGCCGAGCTGCGCGCCAAGGTCGCCGCCCACCTGCGCCGCGAGCACCGCGTGCACACGGCGTCCCTCTCGTCGGCCGACGGGCGCGTGCGCCTCGACCTCGGCGCGCGCGAGCTGCTCGTCGACGGAGAGCCGCTGCGCCTGACGCCCACCGAGTACGCCATCTGCGAGCTGTTGGCCCGCAGCCCCGGCCAGGTCTTCACCCGAGCCCTCATCCGCGAGCGCGTGCTTGGCTGGGACTCGCAGGTGGGCGACGACGCGGTCTCGGTGCACGTCTCCAACGCCCGCGCCAAGCTGCGCTCCGCCGGCATGGAGCCCATCGCGACCGTCTGGGGGGTGGGCTACAAGTGGCAGGCATGAGGAAGGGCGCGGGCGCCGAGAGGGGCGTCGAGAAGGGCGTCGGGACGGGCGCCGTGGCCGGGTCCGCGCGCCACGACGCCGAGACGGGCCCGGGCGGCCGCGCGCGCCACGTGGGGCCCCGGATCGCGCTCGAGCTCCTCGTGGGCCGCTACCTGGCCTACGTGCTGCTGGGCACCGTGACCGTCTTCGTGGCCGCGTTCATGGGGCTCGTGCTGCTCGTGAACCGTGGCGTCGTGCTCCCGGCCGACTACGGCGAGAGGAACCTCGACCGCGTCGCGGCCCAGCTCGCCGACGCAGGCGCCTTCGACGAGGCGCTCGTCCCCGCGGCCTTCCGCTACGCGCTCGTCTCGCCCGACGGCACGACGGTGCTGGCGACCGACATGGACGACGAGCTCCTCGGCCGCTCCCTGCGCGTCTGCGCGGACCTCGTCGAGCGCGAGCGGACCGACGGCGGGGACGTGGCGCCCGCCCGCGGAGACGACAGGCTCTCGCCCTCGCCCGGGTCGTCGGGCCTGGTTGAGCGCCTCTCGGACGGGACGTGGTGCGCCCTGACGTACTCGCTGGTCTCGCAGTGGGCGAGCAGGGACGCGCGCGACTCGCTGCCCAGCCCGGAGGATGCGCTGGGCGCGACGGTCGTGGCCGGGTTCGTGGCGTGCGTCGTGGGGTGCGCGGTGCGCGAGCGCCACGTGCTCGTGAGGAAGATGGAGCCCCTCGTGGACGCCGCCGCGCGCGTCGCGGCGTGCGACCTGGACTTCGAGGTGGGGCGCAGCAACGTCGCGCAAGTGGACGACGTCCTTCTCGCCATGGACGCCATGCGCGCCTCGCTACGCGACTCGCTCGAGGCGCAGTGGGACGCCGAGAGGCGCAGCCGCGAGGAGGTGGCGGCCCTCGCGCACGACCTGCGCACGCCGCTCACCGTGGCGCGCGGCAACGCCGAGCTGCTCCTGGAGTCCGAGGGCCTCGACGACGCCGACCGTGCGTCGGCGCGTGCCGTGCTCGAGGCCGCCCGGGCCGCGGACGAGTTCGTCTCGCAGATCATCGCCGCGTCGCGCGGCGAGCGGGCCGGGGGACGCGCCGAGGTGGACGTCGCCGGCCTGTGCGACGAGCTGGGTGTGTGCGCCCGCGAGCTGGGCGGGGCGTGCGGGCTCGACGTGGACTGCTCGTGCGACCTGTCCGTGCCGGACGGCGCGGCCCTGCCGAGGCCCGTTTGGGACCGTGCCGAGGTGACGCGTGCGGCGTCGAACCTGCTGTCCAACGCCTGCGAGCACGCGCGCTCGCGCGTGTCGCTCGACGTCAGGGTCGGGCCGTCCGGGGTCGGTGGGGGCCTCGACCTGGTGGTGCGCGTCGCCGACGACGGCGCGGGCTTCTCGCCCGCCGCGCTGGCGCACGGCACAGAGCGGCTCTACACCGACGACTCCGCCCGGACCGGCCGGCTGGGCCCCGGCGCCCACCACGGGCTGGGGCTGGCCATCGCCGACGAGGTGGTCCGCGCGCACGGCGGCACGCTCGCGCTGTCGAACGCCGAGGGGTCCGGCGCCGTCGCCACGCTGCGGCTGCCGCTGGGGCCGCGGGCAGGCGCGGCGTGGCCCCGGGTGGCATAGCGGCCGGGCGGGCGCGGCGCCCGGGTTGCGGTCCTTCTCGCCCCGGATTCTTAACAGCGCCTTCACGTGCGGAGCGCCCGCGTGCGCGATACTTGCACCATGCAGTTCGATCGCGAGTCGGGGAGGAACCATGCGACACGGCGAGAGGGACGCGCAACGGGCGGCCGGCGGCAGGGACGCCCCCGGCGGCCATGGTCGAGGGGGCGCCGACGCCGTTGCGGCGGCGCCGGCCGGCGGGG
>CALCDK010000064.1 GCA_937900605.1 uncultured Olsenella sp. | reverse complement strand
CCTACGAGGGCTTTGAGGACGACCAGCTCATCGGTGGCCGCGGCGGCTCCGACCAGGAGGGCGGCATGGCCGCCGCCACCTACGCCGCCAAGATGATGAAGGACCTCGACCTCATCCCCGAGGGCTACAAGGTCATGGTCGTCGGCACCGTCCAGGAAGAGGACTGCGACGGCATGTGCTGGCAGTACATCTACAACGTTGACGGCATCAAGCCCGAGTTCGTCATCTCCACCGAGCCCACCGACGGTGGCATCTACCGTGGCCACCGCGGCCGCATGGAGATCCGCGTCGACGTTCACGGCACCTCCTGCCACGGCTCCGCCCCCGAGCGCGGCGACAACGCCATCTACAAGATGGCCGACATCATCGCCGACGTCCGTAAGCTCAACAACAACGGCTGCGACGAGTCGACTGACGTCAAGGGCCTCGTGAAGATGCTCGACCCGAAGTACAACCCGGATCACTACGAGGACGCCCGCTTCCTCGGCCGCGGCACTTGCACCGTCTCCCAGATCTTCTACACCTCTCCGTCCCGCTGTGCCGTCGCCGACTCCTGTGCCATCTCCATCGACCGTCAAGAAGTACGGCGAGGACGTCAAGGTCTCCATGTACATGTACGACCGTCCGTCCTGGACCGGCGAGGTCTACGAGACCGAGGCCTACTTCCCGACGTGGATCAACAAGGAGACCGCTCCGCACGTCAAGGCCCTCGTCGACGCCCACAAGGCCCTCTTCGGCGACGAGCGCATCGGCTGCGAGAAGTCCATGGACAAGCGCGCCGGCCGACCGCTGTGCGACAAGTGGACCTTCTCCACGAACTGCGTCTCCATCCAGGGCCGCTACGGCATCCCCTGCGTCGGCTTCGGCCCCGGCGCCGAGTCCCAGGCCCACGCTCCCAACGAGGTCACCTACAAGCAGGACCTCCCGACCTGCGCCGCCCTCTACGTCGCCGCTCTGAACCTCTACGAGCCTAGCGCCGAGATGGACAACGCCACCACCTACCGCGCCGAGCTCACCGACAACGACATCAAGTAGCTCGACTCCTGCGGGAACCCGCAAAAGGGGAAGTTGACAAAGGTGACAAAGGGACAGTCCCTTTGTCAACTTCCCCGTCATACGCACGAAATTCGATCCGAGAGGACATAACATGAGCGAGATCAGCCAGTACATCGACCAGCTTTCCGGCCTCGACTTCAAGGGCATGTACCAGAGCGACTTCCTGCACACCTGGGACAAGACTACCGACGAGCTCCGCGCCCTCTACGCGGTCGCCGGCGCCCTCCGCAACCTCCGCGAGCGCAACATCTCGTCCAAGATCTTCGACTCCGGCCTCGCCGTCTCCCTCTTCCGCGACAACTCCACGCGCACCCGCTTCTCTTTCTCCAAGGCCACGAACCTCCTCGGCCTCGAGCTCCAGGACCTCGACGAGAAGAAGTCCCAGATCGCTCACGGCGAGACCGTTCGCGAGACCGCCACGATGATCTCCTTCATGGCTGACGTCATCGGCATTCGCGACGACATGTACATCGGCAAGGGCGACGCCTACATGCAGGAAGTCTCTGACTCCGTCGCGCAGGCCTACGAGGACGGCGTCCTCGACCATCGTCCGACGCTCATCTCCCTCCAGTCCGACTCCGACCACCCGACGCAGTCCTCCGCCGACATGCTCTACCTCATCGAGGAG
>CALCDK010000063.1 GCA_937900605.1 uncultured Olsenella sp. | reverse complement strand
CGAGCCACTCGTCCACGGCGCCGGGCCCTGCGTTGTACGCGCAGACGACCTCCTCGGTGCTCGAGAGGCCGCGCCCGAGCAGCTCGAGGTAGGCGCAGCCGTACTCGAGGCACGTCGCGGGGTCGTCGAGGGCCTCGGGATCGTAGCGGCCGGCGTCGACGGCCCCGGATGCCGCGAGCTCGCGGGCGGTCTGGGGCATGACCTGCATGAGGCCGCGCGCGCCGGCGGCCGAGCGGGCGTCCGGGTCCCAGCCGGACTCGCAGTCGACCACCGCGCACACGAGCGCCGGGTCGAGGCCGTGGCGCGTCGCGCTGTCCTGCACCAGATCGGCGTCGCGCACGGGGAAGCACAGGCGCAGCACCGGCTGGCGCAGCGGCCCCGCAAGCAGCGCGCCGAGGACCAGCAGGGCGAGAAGGGCGCGCCAGGCCCTGCCGCGGCGCCTACGAGAGGCCACGTGCGGCCCACCACTCGTCGACGGCAGCCTCGAGGCGCCCGGGCCCGCCGTCGTTGACGATGACGTGGTCCGCGTGGGCGCGCAGGTAGTCGTCGTCGGGCTGGTTCGCGGCGCGGCGGTCGAAGTCGTCGGGGTCCATGCCGCGGCCCTCGGCGCGCGAGCGGCGCAGCCCGAGCGGGCACAGGACGCACAGGACCTCGTCGGCCAGGTCGACCATGCCCTCGACGCGGTCGAGCAGCGGCACCTCGACCACGCACAGGGCGGGGTCGCGCTGCACGCAGCACTCCCCCGCGAGGGTCCTCACGAGCACGTCCCTGATGTGGGGCAGCTCGATGTCCTCGAGCTCGCGCGCGCGCTCGGGCGACGAGAAGGCGCGGGAGGCGAGAAGCGCGCGGTCGAGCTCGCCGGTCACGGGGTCCAGCAGGTCACGGCCGAAGGCGTCGGCCACCTCGTCGAGGCAGGCCGTGCCGGGGCGCAGGACCGTGCGGGAGACCTCGTCGAGGTCGACGCGCCAGGCCCCGCGCGCCTCGAGGAGCCTGGCGACGGTGGACTTGCCCGAGGCGATGCCCCCGGCGAGGAACACGGTGTACATCTGCTCATCCCCCCTGTGGTGGTGCGGCCGGGGCGGGCCGGCCCGAGGTTGCGGTCACCCATCTTCGCACAGTGGGGACGGCCCGGGCGCGACGAGTCCCGGTCCCGCACGCAGCGGGCACACCACGGCCTGCCGGCAGGCTGCCGCGGCCGCGATGCCGCGTCCCTCTCGCCCGCGCGTCCGCCCGCGCTAGGCCCGCACGAAGCGCCCGTCACGCAGCTCCCAGACGGTGCTGGCGCCGATGGCCGCGGCGTCGGCGGGGTCGTGCGTGACCCACACGACGGTGCGGCCCCGAAGGCGCGGCAGCATCCACGAGACCACGAGCCCGGCGGTCTCCCGGTCGAGCCCGCGCAGGGGCTCGTCGAAGGCGAGCAGGTCGGCGCCGGCCATGACGCAGCGCGCGAGCGCCACGCGGCGTCGCTGGCCGCCCGACAGCCGGCTCACCGGCCTCGGCTCGCAGGGCACGCCGAGCCCCTCGAGCGCCCCGAGGGCCTCGGCGAGCCGCTCGCGCCTCTCGCCGCGCCCGTGCGCGGGCATGACGAGCCTCACGTTCGCGCTGGCAGAGAGGCCCTCGCACAGCAGGTCGTCCTGGAAGGCGGCGGCCATGCGCAGCCCCTCGGGGACCTCGACGCGGCCCGCGTCCGGGCGCTCGAGGCCCAGCAGCAGCCGCAGCGCCGTGGTCTTGCCGGCGCCCGACGGTCCCATGAGGACGTGGCGGCCGCCCAGGGGCAGCTCCAGGTCGCAGCCCGACAGGACCGCGCGGCCAGCACGGCTCCTCTCGACGCCCACGAGGCGGATGCTCCCGGCGCCGCTCATGCCGCCTCCCCCATCCGCTCGCACGCACGGGCCAGGGCACGGCGCACGAGCGACTCGACCGCCACGGAGACGAGCACCACGGCCAGCGTCCAGGCGAGCAGCCCCGCCGAGTCGAGCATGACCTTGGCCTCGTAGAGGTGCTCACCGACGGAGCGGGCCGGCAGGCCGATGACCTCGGCAGCGATGCCGGCCTTCCAGGACAGGCCCAGCGCCAGGGAGAGCCCCGCGCGCAGGTACGGCAGCACCTGCTGCAGGTAGACGCAGGCCAGGGCGGGCCCGCGCACGCCGAACACGCGCGCCATCTCGAGCAGGCCCGGGTCGATGGAGTCGAGGCCCTCGAGCACGTTGGTGTACACCACCGGGAACGCCATGAGGAACGAGATGACCACCGAGAGCCGCGACGAGGGCACCCACAGCAGCACGAGGATCACGAACGACGCCACCGGCACCGCCTTGACGACGGCCACGGCCGGGGCGAGGAGGTCGCGCACGACCCCGTGGCGGGCGGCCAGCGCGGCGAGAAGGACCGCCGAGGCCGACGCGAGGAGCAGCCCGGTGCCGACGCGGGCGAGCGAGAGCCCCAGGGAGCACCAGAACCCCGGGGTGGGAAGCAGGCCGAGAAGCGCCCCGGCCACCTGCAGGGGCCCGGCCAGCACGACGTCGGTGCCCACGGCCCACGCGCACAGCTGCCAGGTCGCGACCCAGAAGGCGACGCACGCGAGGCGCCTCGCCCACGTGCGGGGCGAGGCGCCGGGGCGCTCGTCTGCGAGGGGGCGCGCCAAGCCTACGCGCCGTAGTAGAAGTCGTCGCCGGGCATGGCGCCGCCGACGGCCTGCGGGTTCTGGTCGAACAGCGCCTGGAGGTAGCCCTCGAGCCCGTCGCGCATCTCGGCGCCGGTCTGGCAGACGATGTTGCACTCGGGCAGCGCGCGCTCGGCGACGGCCTCGGGGACGATGCCGTAGTCGCCCACGAGCCTGGCCGCGCCCGCGACGTCGGAGGCGACGTAGTCGACGGACTCGCGGTAGTGGGCGAGAAAGGCACCGACGGCGTCGGGGTGCTCGTCGGCGTACTCGGAGCGCACGACGGCGACGCCCGTGACCAGCGAGCCGCCCTGGCCCGAGGCGGAGGCGGCGGCGCGCCACTCCTCGTTGAGGTCGAGGACGACGCCGAGCGACCCGTCCTTCATCTGGGCCGTGGTGACGAACGGCTGGGGCAGCAGCGCGAGCGCCTCGGGGTCCTTGGCCAGCGCCGCGACGCACTCCGCGTGCTCGCTGCACCACTGGACGTCGACGTCGTCGCCCATGGCCAGGCCGTTGGCCGTCAGCACGTAGGCCAGCGCGTACTCGGGCGTGGCGCCCTTGCCCGCGGCGTAGACGGTCCTGCCGGCCAGGTCTGCGACGCGCGAGACGCCGGAGCCGTGGCCCACGACGTAAAGCACGCCGAGGGTGTTGACGCAGATGGCCCTCACGCCGCCCTGGGTCTTGTTGTACAGGACGCTCGCGAGGTTGGAGGGAATCGCCGCGACATCGACCTCGCCCTTGGCCAGCAGCGGCACGACCTCGTCCGGGGAGGCCTTGAGCTCGAAGGTGCAGCTGACGTCGGTGACGTCGCCGGCCTCGGACTCGCTCATGAGGCGCACGAGGCCCATGGCCGTCGGCCCCTTGAGCGCGACGACGCGCATCTGCGCGGGCTCCGCCACGGGCTCGGGCGACGGGGCCGCGGACGGGGCGTCGCCCCCGCAGCCGCCCAGCGCGAGCGCAGCGCCCGTGGCGCCGAGAAGACCGACGAAGCTCCTTCTGTCAAGCATGCGTGATTCCCCTTTCATCGACCCGTTGCCACACAACGATACCCCCGCCGGCAGCTGCCGACGGGGGCGGTCGTCCACATTCCCGAAAGAGAGCTCACGTCCACGCGCGGACGCGCTAGGAGCGGGCCTCGAAGCGCTCGTGGCACTTGGGGCAGGTGATGCGCAGCGTCCCCTTGCCGCGCGGCACGCGCACGCGCTGCGAGCACTTGGGGCACTTGAGGTGCTTGTAGGCACGGGCCTCGGCGAAGGCGGCGCCGGGGTTCTGCACCCAGGGGCGCAGCGGGCCGAGCGCCTTGAGGAAGGCGGCGTTCTCGCGGGCGCGCGCGGGGACGTTGCGCGACTGCACGCGGAAGAGCGCGTAGGCGACCATGGCCACGATGACCCAGGTGAGCAGCCCCACGCGCGCGAAGATGTTGACGACGAGAAGGACCGTGGCCAGGTTCACCAGGAAGACCGCGAGGTCGTCGGGCCCCTCTCGGCCCTGCAGCCACGCCATGAGCTTCCTCTGCCAATCGCCCTTCGCCATGTGACGCCCGATCCCTTCTCGTCGGTTGCAAACCCCTAGTTCATACCCATTCGCGAGGCCCGCAGACCCGGCACGGCGAGGAGGCGCGGCCCGAACCGGCGAGGCGCCCGCGTCGGCGGACGAGGTCGCGCCCGACGCGGGCGGCGGCGTCAGCGGACGTCGTCCTCCCCCGCCCCGCACGCGCGACAGACGTCGGCGACGAGCGGGTCGCCCCCGCGCCCCTCTCCGGCCAGGTAGGCACGAAGCAGGCGCTCGGTCTCGACGAGGGCGTCCACGTGGCAGCGCTCGCGTCCGTGCGTGTTGAGGCACGCCATGCCGAAGGCGGCGGCGCGCAGGTCGTTGGCGCCCGTGTAGGCGGCATTGGCGTCGGTGGTGTAGCGGTAGCAGACCTGGGCGTTCCAGCGGCCGCGGGTGCAGGCCGACTCGGCACAGGCGAGCAGGACGTTGGTGAGGTCCCAGTCGTATGGGCCCTTGCGGTCGGCGCAGATGACGCCCACCTGGTGCTCGTCGGAGTCGTAGTCGGGCCCGATGAGCGAGATGTCGAGGGCCACGTACTCGTCGACGTCGGACGGCACGAACGACCCGCCGTGGCCGATCTCCTCGTACATGGGAAAGGCGAGGAGCGTGTCGTAGGCCGGGCGCTCGCCCGTCTCGGCCCACCAGCGCAGGACGTCGAGGATGACCGCGACGCCGGCCTTGTCGTCGATGTGGCGGCTGACCAGGTAGCCGTTGTCGAACTGGTCGAAGTGCGGGTCCACGGCCACCACGGCGCCCGGACAGATACCCAGCTCGCGCACGTCCTCGGGGCAGCGGACGTCGGCGACGAGCGAGACGGCCATGGTGTCCTCGTCGCGCGGGTCGGTCTTGGCCTCGCCCCAGACGTGGACGGAGTGGTGCGAGCAGATGACCTGGCCGGCCACGACGCGCCCGTCGCGGCAGTGGACGCGGCACGTCTCGCCCTCGATGCTGCTGTAGTTGATGCCGCCGAGCTGGCGGACGCGCAGGGTCCCGTCGGCGTTGACGCCGCGGACCACGAGGCCGATGGTGTCCATGTGGGCGCCCACGCACACGAGGCGCGAGGGGTCTTCGCCCCTCACGCGCACGTACGTGGTGGACTTGGCGTCCCTGAACGGGACGTAGCCCATCTGGGAGAGGCGCTCGTCGAGCCATGCGTGGGCCTCGCGGGCGTAGCCGACGGGGCTGTCGACGGCGACGCAGTCGCGCAGCGTCGAGACGAGCCGGAGCGGGTCGATGTCGTGGGCGTGGGTCATGGCTCCTCCTTGGGACGTTCCCTGCGGGATGAGGGAAGTCTAGCGCAAGCCCGCGGCGCTCGGCTCGTCCGTGCCCAGGCAGGCCCCGAGCATGGCGAGAAGTCCGCTCGCGCACAGCCGCGCGTCCATGCTTGGCCGCGCGCCGGCCTGCGAGGGCATGAGCGGGACGTGCACGAAGCCCGCCGGCACGTCGGCGCGGCCCCTGCGGGCGAGGCCGTCGAGCACGCGGTACATGAGCTGGTTGCAGACGTAGCGCCCCGCGGTCTGCGAGACGTCGGCGGGGACCCCACAGGCGCGGGCGGCATCCACGCACGCGTCGAGCGGCATGGTCGAGAGGTACGCGGCCGGGCCGTCTGCCACGACGGGCTCGCGGTGCGGCTGGCGGCCCCTCTCGTCGGGGATCGAGGCCGTCATGCGGTTGACGGCGACCTCCTCGACCGTGAGGACGCTGCGGCCCGCGGCCTGTCCCACGCAGACGACGCAGGAGGGGCGAAGCTCGTCGACGAGGGCGCAGACGAGGTCGCCCGACTCGCCGAAGACGCAAGGGACCTGCCGGCGGACGATGGGCCGGCCCCCGACGGAGTCGGGCAGCAGCCGGACGGCCTCCCAGGCGGCGTTGCGGTCCTGGCCAGCGAAAGGCGCAAACCCCGTCACGAGGACCGGGGCGTCGGCAGCGTCACATCGGGTCATGGCATCCTCCTTGGCGAGAAAGTAGAAGAAGGCGGGGCCGCCGCATGGGCGACCCCGCCTGGAAGTCCTCTGGACGAGCGGAGGTTACTCCTCGACGGGAGCCTCGGCCTCGGCCTGCTTGTCGCTCTCGGGGAGCGGCTTGACCTCGACCTCGACGCCCAGCGTCTCGGCAGCGGCCTTCATGGACAGGGAGATGCGACGACGGTCGAGGTCGATCTCCATGACCTTCACC
>CALCDK010000062.1 GCA_937900605.1 uncultured Olsenella sp. | reverse complement strand
GGCCTTGGTCACGTACTGGAAGAACGCCTGGAAGACGCCGACGCTGATCCTGCCCGCCACGAGCATGCCGCCGGCGAGCAGGCCGATCGTCACCTGGCACAGGCGCATGAGGAAGCGGATGGCCGGGCCGATGGCGTTGGTCACGAAGTCAGCGTTGGCCGACGTCTCGGCCAGCTGCTGGGCGGCCTCGACGACCTCGGCGTAGCTCTGCTCCTCGCGGCCGAAGGCCTTGATGACGGCACGGCCGGAGTAGGCCTCCTCGACCCTGCCGGTAAGGGCTCCCAGCGAGGCCTGGCGCGCGGAGGCGATCTTGAGCGTGTAGGACGTCACGATGCGCGTCACGACGAAGGCGACCGCCGAGAAGGCCAGGAACACGGCGGTGAGCGCGAGGTCGTAGGTGCACATCATGATGACGGCGCCCAGGAGCATGACCACGGCGATGAGCAGCTGAAGCAGGCCGCGCTGCAGGACCTCGGAGATCTTGTCGAGGTCGTTGGTGACGCGGCTGATGGTGTCGCCGGGCTGGTGGGCGTCGTAGTAGGACAGCGGCAGGCGCTCCAGCTTGGCCGAGACGCGCCGGCGCAGCGCCAGGTTGAGGCGCTCGGCGAAGCTGGCCATGACGAGGACCTGGACGGTGTAGAACGCCCAGGAGGCGGTCCAGATGCCCAGGAACGTCAGGATCTGCGCGCCGCCGTTGGACAGGCTCACCACGTAGGGCTGGCCCGCGGCGAAGCTCGCCTGGATGTTGGTCCACAGCAGGTCGACAAGGCGCGCGCTGTAGGCGGTTGCGGCCAGGCTGAACCCGACGTACAGCAGCGTCGAGAGGGTCGCCACGACCAGGCGCCAGCGCTGGCCGCGCGCGGCGCCCCACAGGCGGCGGGCGGTGGCGGCGGGGTCCTTGGGGACGTCCACCTCGGACACCTGGGCGGCGCAGGCCAGCTCGTCGTCGCGAGAGGCCTCGTTGCTCTTGCTAGGCATTGCTCTGCTCCCCCCTGCTCTGGGACTCGGCGATGGCACGGTAGTTGGGGCACGTCTCCATGAGCTCGTCGTGGGTGCCCATGCCGACGACGGCGCCGTCGCTCAGGACGACGATCTGGTCGGCGTCGCGGATGGTGCTCACGCGCTGGGCGATGATGAGCACCGAGGCGCCGTCGAGCTCGTCGGCCAGCGCGCGGCGCAGCGCGGCGTCGGTCTTGTAGTCGAGCGCCGAGAAGGAGTCGTCGAAGACGTAGAGGTCGGCCCTGCGAACCAGGGCGCGAGCGATAGCCAGGCGCTGGCGCTGGCCGCCCGAGAAGTTCGTGCCGCCCTGTGCGACCGGCGAGGCCAGGCCCGCGGGCAGGTCGCGCACGAATCCGGCCTGGGCCACCTCGAGGGCGTGCCAGAGGCGCTCGTCGGAGGCGTCCGGGTCGCCGTGGCGCAGGTTCTCGGCGATGGTGCCCGAGAAGAGCCACGCCTTCTGCGGCACATACGAGATGTGCGAGCGCAGCTCGGCCTGCGACAGGCGCCTCACGTCGACGCCGCCGAAGGACAGGCTGCCGGACGTGACGTCGTTGAAGCGCAGCAGCATCTTGGCGATGGTGGACTTGCCCGAGCCGGTGTTGCCGATGATGGCCGTGGTCTGGGCGCGACGCAAGGAGAAGTCGACGTCGTGCAGGGTCTCCTCGTCGGCGTCCGAGAAGCGCAGGCCCACGTGGTCGAAGCGGGCGACCTCCTCGCCCACGCCGTCCAGGCGCGCGCACTCGGCGTCGTCGGCGATCTCGGGCGCCAGGTCGAGGACCTCGGCCGAGCGCGTGAGGCACGCCATGGCGCGCGGGACCGACAGGATGGCCATCTGCGCCATCATCATGCAGAACATGATGAGCATGGCGTACTCGACCAGGGCGGTGATGGAGCCGATCTGCATGGCGTAGGCGCCGGCGCGGTTGGCGCCGGCCCACATGATGACCGCCTCGACCGCGTTCATGAGGAAGAACGTCATGGCATCGGTGATGGCGAAGACCATGTTGACCCGGATGGCGTTGTTGGCGTAGTCCGAGAAGGTCTCGTCGAGGCGGCCGCGCTCGCGCTCCTCCTTGCCGAAGGCGCGGATGACGCGCACGCCCGTGATGGACTCGCGCAGGCGGACGTTCATGCGGTCGATGAAGCCCTGCAGGCGCGTGAAGATGGGCGCCGACTGGCGCACGGCCAGCGCCGAGATGGCGATGACCGAGGCGGTGACCACGAGCAGGATCCAGCCCATGACCACGTCGGTCGAGAAGGCCAGGGTGACCGAGATGACGCACATGAGCGGCACCGGGAAGATCATGAGGATGGCCATGAGCAGCGTCTGCTGGACGACGTTGGAGTCCGAGAGCGTGCGCGTGATCATGGAGCCGGTGCCGAAGCGGTTGAAGTCCGACGCCGCGTATGACAGCGAGGACTCGTACACGCGCAGGCGCAGGTCGCGGCCCACCTTGGCGCACAGGCGCGAGGCGAGGAAGGTGGAGGAGATGTAGCCGCCCGAGCCCACGAGCGCCGCGACCAGCATGGCGGCACCATGTGCGAGCAGCTGGTTCATGTCGTGCGACGTGACGGCGACGTTGATCATGGCCGAGAGCTGCGTGGGAATGTAGAGCATTCCCGTCATGTCGCAGACGAGGCATGCGACCGTCGCAAGGACGAGCCCCTTGTACGGGGCGATCAGGCTCAACAGGAGCCTAAGGGATGCACCCCTGCTGTATTCCCTGGGTCTGCCCACTGCGTCTCCCCTCTCCTATGGTCGTGCGTGGCTGGGCCACCTTCCCGACGAAGCTGAAGCAAGTATAAAAAGGAGGTCCGCTTTCGCGAACCTCCCCCTAGCTCATATAAGCAAAAGGCTTAGAGCTTGTGAACGTTAGAGGCCTGGAGCTTGCCGTTCTGGCCGGTCGTGATCTCGAACTCGACAGCCTGGCCCTCGTCCAGAGTCTTGAAGCCGTCCATCTGAATCTCGGAGTAGTGGACGAACAGGTCGTCGCCGTCCTCGCGGGAGATGAAGCCGTAGCCCTTGTCCGGATTGAACCACTTAACAGTACCCTGAGCCATGTCGTGCCTTTCTTTCTTTGCCCCGCGGGGCAAAACACTGCGCTGACGCGCGATACCCGTGACCTGTGGTCACAAGACACATGTTACCCCGAAAAGGCCCCGCGTGGGCTGACAATCCACTGGGGGCGGATAATGGTACCAGTGGGCGGCGCCGGCCCCGGGGACGCCACGATGCGCTAGTCGAGGCGCAGGGCGTGGCGGACGGCCGCCCGGCGGCCGTAGCGCTGGGCGTAGTAGTCGAACACGAGGCGCTTGCGCTCGCCCGGGGACATGTGACCGCCGTAGCAGGCGTCCACGAGCAGGCGGCGCGTGGCGTCGGGCAGCCCGAGAGCCGCGACCTGCTCGGCAGACCAGTGGCGCCCGAGCACCGCGCTCAGGTCCGCGGCGATGCGCTCGTAGTCGTCCTGGCCCAGCTTGACGAGGTCGTTGATCACGAAGTCTGCGACGTAGTCGAGGAGGTCGGCCGGGCAGCGCCCCAACAGGTCCCCGCGCTCCCAGTCCTCGAGGATCCTCTCGACGATGCCGACGTGCAGCCCGACCTTGGAGGCGACGTTGCCGCGCACGTCGGCCAGGGCCATGAGCGACCCCTCGCGCGAAACGCGGTAGTCGTAGAGCTTGGCAGAGCTCAGCACGACCTTGCGGGCGCGGGGATAGAGCGAGAAATGATAGACCTGGTCCTCGCCGAAGCCGTCTACGTACTCGATGCCATTGTCGAGGAGGAAGTCCCTGCGGCAGGCGGTCCTCCACGCGAAGGGGCGCGAGGCCTCCTTGAAGAGCAGGTCCGGCGAGAAGTCCTCGTAGATGGCGTCTCGCGGGCTCAGGACGCCCTCGAGCCAGGGGTAGCCGGCCTCCGCCGGGTAGCAGCAGGCGCCGAAGGTGACGACGTCGGCACCGGTCCTGTCCAGAAGGCGGACGACGTGCTCGAGAGCGGTGGGGTGAAAGCGGTCGTCGGAGTCGAGGGAGAAGATGTACTCGGACGTGGCAGAGCGGATTCCAAGGTTGCGGGCCGCAGAAGGGCCGCCGTTCTCCTTGTCGATCACACGGAAGCGGGAGTCCTTGGCCTCCCAGCGAGAGAGAATCTCACGCGAGGAGTCGGTGGATCCGTCGTTGACGCAGATGGCCTCGAAGTCCCCGAACGTCTGGGCCTCGAGGGACTCGAGGCACCAGTCGAGGTACTTCTCGACGTTGTAGACGGGAATGATCACGGAGACGCGGCTCATAGCGCGGCACCCCTTTCGTCGGTCTTGCGTACGGAGTCATGGCGCAGGCGGCTGGCCACCACGCGAAGGAGCAGGGCGGGGCCGCCCATCTTGAGGTAGCGGCGCACGGAGGCGCCACGGCCGCCGCGCTCGAGCACGCGGCGCAGCTCGCAGAAGCGCTCGGGATCGCGGGCCCAGGTGAGCAGGTCCTCGCGGGCGCCGGGCTCGAAGAGCGAGAGGTCCACGCAGCCGGAGTCCAGGTCGCGGGCGAGCTCCTCGCCGGCGGAGCGGGCGAAGCCGGGGCGCAGGGGCTCGGCGAGGCGGTCGTAGTTCCACAGGTAGCTGTCGAGCTTCATGCGCTCGAGCACCGCGAGCAGGCGCCCGGACAGCTCCGGGCCGCGCGCGCGGGCGAAGGCCGCCATCTCGGCGTACTCGTCGCAGACGCACGAGACCTTGGCCGAGGAGTTGACCGAGGACTGCTCGTTGTCCTGACGGTAGAACAGGACGCGCTCCCCCAGCAGGGTGGCGGCGCTCGCCGAAGCCCAGACCTTGAAGTTGAAGCCCGAGTCCTGATAGGCGGCGCCGGGGGTCTCGAGGAAGCGGATGCCCTCGCGCTCGAGGAAGTCGCGGCGGTACAGGCCCGACCAGATGGAGGGCTTGCGGAAGAACAGTGCGAGGTCGTCGCGGACCGGGCACAGGGTGCGGCCGGCCTGGGACGCGGAGACCACGTCGAAGGGCTCGGTGCGCTCCTGCGGTTCGGACCAGTAGAGCCAGAAGTTGGCCTTGACGACGTCGGAGACGTTGGCGACGGCCGCCTCGTGGAGCAGGCGCAGGGCGTCCGGGTCGAAGAAGTCGTCGGACTCCAGGATGGCCACGTACTCGCCACGAGCCTCGTCGAGCCCGCGGTTCATGGACGCGCCGTAGCCGGAGTTGGGCTTGTCGATCACGCGGAAGCGCGCGTCACGGTCCAGGTAGGACTGGATGACGTCGCGCGAGCCGTCCGTGGAGCCGTCGTTGATGCAGATGGCCTCGAAGTCGCCGAAGGTCTGCTCGAGCAGCGAGTCGAGGCAGCGGGGCAGGTAGCACTCGACGTTGTAGATGGGCACGAGCACCGAGACGGCGGGACGCCCGGAACCGCGCGACACGGGCGCGGAGACGTCGCGGTCCATGGGGGAATCCGACATGGCGACCGCCTACCTGCGGCGGTTCTTGAGGGCGCGCAGGACGAAGCCGGGGCCGCCGGCCCTCCAGTAGGAGGAGAGGGTCTCCTTCTTGCTGCGGCTCCTCTCGCACTTCCTGCGCACGGCGTAGTAGGCGGGGTCGTTGACGATCTCGACGACCTCCTCGATCTCCCGGGGCTCGAAGTAGGCGACCTTCTCGGAGTCGCCCGGACGCCAGATGGAGCCGTCGAAGTAGGACTGCGGGATGCAGCCGCGCTCGATCTCCTCGCGCATCTCCCTGCCGAAGCGCTCGAGGAACTCGGGCTTGAGCTGATCGCCCAGGCGGTCGTAGTTCCAGCGATAGTTGAGGAACTTCTCGTGCGCACGGATGGGGTCGAGCACGGCCTTGAGGTCGGGGCGCTCCTCGTCGAGGAAGCGCGACATCTCGGCGTGCTCGTCGCAGACGCAGTAGACCTTGCCCTTGGAGTTGACCGAGGACTTCTCGTTGTCCTGGCGGTAGTGCAGGAAGGCGCGTCCGGAGTAGGCCATGCGGGTGGCGCAGGCGAGCACCTTGAAGGTGAAGCTGGTGTCCTGGAACGACGCCCCAGGGGTGGGCAGGAAGCGGATGCCGTTGGCGTCGAGGAAGTCGCGGCGATAGAGGGCCGACCAGATGGAAGGCTTGGCGCCGAAGACCTCCGGGCAGTCCGCCGGGGCATGCGGCCCCATGTTGACCATGTGCGGCTCCGCGAGCCGGAAGTAGACGTTGTGGCGGTTCATGCGCTCGGGGCTGGGCTGGGACCAGTAGAGCCAGAAGTTGCACTTGAGGACCTCGAGCTGGTCCCTCTCGGCGGTCTCGTACATGAACTGGAGCGCGTCGGGGTCCAGGAAGTCGTCGGACTCGAGGATGGCGACGTACTTGCCGCGCGCGGCCTCGAGGCCCTTGTTCATGGAGTCGCCGTAGCCGGAGTTGGGCTTGTCGATCACGCGGAAGCGCCCGTCGCGCTCGACGAAGGAGTTGATGATGTCGAGCGAGGAGTCGGTGGAGCCGTCGTTGATGCAGATGACCTCGATGTCGCGCAGGGTCTGCGTGCGCGCGGACTCGAGGCACTGGTCGAGGTACCTCTCGACGTTGCAGATGGGGACGAGGACGGAGACGAGAGGTGCGCTCACAGAATCACCCTTCCGGAATCGGGGTCGCGTACGGGCGGGCATGCGGGACGGCGAGCCCGGGGTGCCCATCAGTTGTGCTGTAGTATATCGAAGATTGTTTGGAGCCGGACGCCCTGGGACGAGCGGCCCCGAAACAACACTTCGGAGACCAGGCGATGGCACCAGTTCCATGCGTTCGCCGATGTCCATCGACCCAAGGAGCATCATGAACAGGATCCTCTCGTTCGACATCGCCAAGGCGGTGGCGCTTCTCGCCGTCATGTTCGGGCACTGCGCCTTTGCAGGAGCGCCAACGAGCCTGGTGGACTTCTGCTATTCCTTCCACATGCCCCTGTTCTTCATCGTGAGCGGCTACTTCTGCAGCGAGTCGGCTCGCGTCGACGCGGACTACGTAAGGAAGAACGCCCGGACCCTGCTCGTGCCATACCTCGTCACGTGCATCGTCATCATCCTGGGAGGGGCGCTGCTCGCCCTCCTCACTGGCTCGAACCCGCTGGACGAAGCGCTCAAGTGGACCATTGCCGGCCTCTACGGCGCAGGTGGCGTCCACCCCGGCATGCCCGCCGGCGTCATCGGCATCGGGGCAATCTGGTTCCTGTGGGCCCTGTTCTGGGGCCGCCTCCTGCTCGCGGAGATCGACCACATGCCGCACCCGTTCGTCATTTCGTGCGCGCTCTTCGTGGTCGGAGTCTCCACCACTGGAATCGTCTGGCTGCCCCTGGGCCTTCAAAACGCGCTGTGTGCGGTCCTGTTCCTCCACGTCGGTCAGTACCTGCGCAAGACGGACCTGGTGCACCGCATGGGACCGATGCTGTGGACGTGCGCCGCTGCGACATGGCTGTATTGTGGGGCGTTCTGCGGCCACCTCTACATGGAGGGAAATTCCTTCGGCAACGGGCTCCTCGACGTCATCGGCGGAATCTGCGGCACCCTGTGCCTTCTGCGCATAGCGGAGGCACTCGAACGCAGGGTGCCCCGGGCTGCGCGCGTCGTCGCCCGCATTGGGCAGCTGTCGCTCCCACTGTTCTGCATGCACCTGGTCATCTTGAACCTGGCGCCATGGGACCGCCTAATCGCCATCTGCAACTCGGCCAACGTGAGCGAGTGGCCGGTTGCGCTCGCAACCATCATGGCTGGCTCCGTGGCGCTGACCGCGCTGCTGCGACTCGTCCTACCCAAGCGCGTGGCCTCGTGCATGTTCCGCTAGGCTCGCTTTTTACCCACTCCCACAACAAGACCGCGCACCGAAGACTGGGCGCCCCCGAACTACGCGGTTCGGGGGCGCCCCTTCTCGTCAGACGGCAAATGATCGCAGCGGACAGCAGCTAGGAGGCGTCGTGTTCGCGGTGCCAGCGATGGACAACGAGAACGGAACAGACGACGCCGACGGCAGACACCAGCGCTCCCACCGCAAGCCCGGGCGTGGCGTACGAGAGGACGACCTCGTTGTCGCCCTCCTGTAGCGGCACCGCCGTGAAGCCGACATTGGCCTGGAGGGGCTCGACGTCCCGGCCGTTGACGGTCGCGCTCCAGCCGTCGCCGAACGGGACGCGGGCGACGAGGTAGTCACCGTCGGCAGCACCGCCGACGCGGCACGCAAGGTGATTGCCGGAGTAGTCGATGTCAGAGGCCCTGTGGCTGGCCAGGGTACGAGCGGAATTCAGCACCGCTTCGACGTCCTCGACCTCGACCCTGACCCCACCGAGGGTGTACGTTCCCGGGACAGAGAACCTGATTGCCACCGTGCCCTCTGTCGCCGAGTCGCGACCCAGGTCGAAAACCCAATCGTCCTTGCCCCCATAGATGTGGTACGTGCTCATGTACTGCATGACCGAGCGCCGGACGTCACCACACGCGACGTCGACAGAGAAGCTCTCCGCACTTGCGCCATCGGCGGGAACGAGCGCGAGATCGTCGACCGACAGATAGCGTTCCCCCGGAACGGCCCCGCTGTAGTTGACGTACACGCACTGCCCGGGAGCGGTCACCGTGACGGTGTTCCCGTCGACAGCGGCAATGCCGTGCTGGGTGGCCTCAAAGCCCTCGGCAACGGCATGAGAGGGTGTTTCGGACAGGCTGAGGTCCGCCTGGGAGCTCATTGGCACGGCAGGGGAAGAGCCGGCGGGCGCGTGTTCGAGGACGACCCCGTGCAGCAGCGCCTCCTGACGCTGGACGGGAGTGAGCTGGTCATAGTCACCGCGGGACATGACGCAATCCGTGGAATAGGCCACGGGCAGCACGAGGTCGGTGGAGTACAGGGAGGCGGGGGTTCCAGCGACGGCCCCATCAAGGACGTGCTTGTCGAACTGCGCGGGAAGGAGCGCCTCCCGCCCCACGGGGAGAGCGTAGTAACGTGTGCCGGCAAGCAGCGAGAGAGGCGTACGCGAGTCCATTCCGCAGTACTGGAAGTTGAAGTAGGCAGAGTTCAGGGCCACCGAGGTGTGAAACTCGTCGATGTAACCGTTGTACATGCTGTTGTAGAACGTCAAGCCAGGAACATGGGAGACGAGCGAGGAGTTGCGCCATGCCGGAAGGCCCGCGAAGTCATACGTCGACGTTGCGGCGTCGGGTTGGGTCAGGACAAGCGACACGGGAGTGCCTTCCACCATGTACGGATAGGCCGATCCGACAGGGA
>CALCDK010000061.1 GCA_937900605.1 uncultured Olsenella sp. | reverse complement strand
CACCGCCGCCGTGGCCGCCGGGGGCTCCGGCGGCCCCGCCCGCACCCGTGGCGCCCGCCGCTCCGGCGGAGCCCGGGACGCCCGCGGCGCGCGCGAACGCGTCGAAGACGGAGTCGTACCTGTCGTTGCCCTGGGGCATGTGAACTCCTCTCTGGGGCCGGACCACCCGGCCTCCTGGGTGCTGAACAGTATGACCCATCATGTGGCCCGGGGCCCGGCGGGGACCGTTACGAGTGGGGGTCACGCAGCTGAAAGCGCTTTGGGACCCCAGGGGCCTTTGTATACTACCGACCCAACGCCGCCACCGACGAAGGGAGACACCATGGGCGACAGCGACCGCACGGAGGGCCTCGGCACGCGCGAGGGGCTCGCCATCGGCATCACGCTCTTCTCGATGTTCTTCGGGGCGGGCAACCTCATCCTGCCGCCCCTGCTGGGCGTCCAGGCCCAGTCCCAGACCCCGCTCGCCATGCTCGGCTTCCTCGTCGCGGGCATCGGCCTGCCCGTCCTCGGGATCGTCTCCGTGGCGCGCGCCGGCGATCTCTCGCGCCTGGCGGGCCGCGTCCACCCGGCCTTCGGCGCCGTCTTCGCGGCCCTGATCTACCTGGCCATCGGGCCGTGCCTCGCGATCCCACGCACGTCGTCCACCTCGTTCGAGATGCTCGTGCCGCTGCTGCCGGCAGGCGTCGACCCCAACGTGGCCCGCGTGGGCTTCTCGCTGGCGTTCTTCGCCGTGGCCCTGGCGCTGGCCATGCGCCCCGGCAGGCTGTCACGCTTCATGGGGCGCGTGAGCGGGCCCGCGCTCGTGGCCCTCATCGTCGTGCTCGTGGGCTCGGCGCTGCTCAGGGGCCTCGGCGAGGTGGGGCCGGCCACCGCGCCCTACGACGGCAACGCGACCCTCGGGGGCTTCCTGACGGGCTACCAGACCATGGACCTGCTCGCCTCGCTCACGTTCGGCCTCGTCATCGCCGAGAACGTCCGCGACCTGGGCGTGACCTCGGAGGCCGGCGTGACGCGCGAGATCGGCCGCGCGGGCCTGCTCATGGGCGTGCTCATGGCCCTCGTCTACTGCGGCCTGGCCTACGTCGGCGTCGCCGTGGCACCGGGCCACCCGGGCCTCACCAACGGGGCCGCCGCCCTGGTCGCCTCCGCGGGAGAGACGCTGGGCGTCGCCGGCACCGTGCTCGTCGCCGCAATCTTCCTCGTGGCATGCCTCAACGTCTGCTGCGGCCTCGTCAGCTGCTGCGCCACGTACTTCTCGGAGGCCGTGCCGCGCGTGGGCTACCGCGCGTGGGCCGTCGGCTTCGCCGCCTTCAGCTGCGCCGTCTCCACGCTGGGCCTCGACGCGATCATCGCCTTCTCGGGCCCGCTGCTGGGCGTGCTGTACCCGCCCGCCATCGTGCTCGTGCTCATGGGCCTCGCCCGGCGCACCTTCGACGGGTGCCCGCTGTGCTGGCCCCTCGGCGTGGGGACGGCCACGCTCCTCTCGCTGGCGTCCGCCCTCGCGACCACGCTCGCACCGGGGACGTGGACGCCGCTCGACCTGCTGCCCCTGTCGGCGCAGGGCCTGGGCTGGGTGCTGCCGACGGCCCTCGCGCTGCTCGCGGGCGCCGCGGCCGAGCCGTTGCGGAGAAGGGCCGTCGCGCGCCAGGCCGCCTAGCCGCCCGGTCGCCTGGCCGCCTGGCCGCCGGGCCGCCGGGCCGCCCGCCTCGACGCGGCGTCGGTCTGCCCCGTGAGAGCCCGGCGCCGCGCCCCGGCCGCCCCGCGCCGCCACGAAGTCTCCATGGCCCCCTGCGTTGCGCACGGGACCGATTGGGAATATCCTGCTTGCGACCGCGGCCCCGTGGCCGCCCGGGACCAGGGAGGCCACATGGAAGCAAGGCACAGGCACGACGGGGTCGTCGGACCCTCCGACGACAGCATCATCTCGTCCATCTTCACTGACGCGCACGACGTCGCGAGCATCCCCGCCGCCGACGGCCCCTCCCCCATCGAGGGCCGCCTGCGCAAGGCGCCCCTGCGCATCCCCGACAACTACGAGGACTCCTCCGGCTTCACCCTCTTCGGCCGCCGCATCCGCTCGCTGCTCTACTCCACCGACGTCGCCGTGATCCGCAACTCCAACGCGGACGCGATCTTCGCCGTCTACCCGTTCACCGCGCAGCCCGCCATCACGCAGGCGCTGCTCACGGTCGCCGAGGCCCCTCTGTTCGTGGGCGTCGGCGGCGGCACCACCACGGGCCGCCGCGCCGCCGAGCTCGCCGCCGTGTCCGAGATGCAGGGCGCCGCGGGCGTCGTCCTCAACTCCCCCGCCTCGCCGGAGATGGTCGGCCAGGTCGTCTCGACCGTCGACATCCCGGTCGTGGCCACCATCACCACCTTCGACGACGAGGCGGCCGAGAAGGTCTACGCCGGCGCGCGCATCGTCAACGTCGCCGCGGGCAAGCGCACCGCCGAGGTCATCGCCGACCTGCGCCGCGTCTTCCCCAACCTGCCCATCATCGCCACGGGCGGCCGCAGCGACCAGACCGCCGCGGCCACGGTCGCCGCGGGCGCCAACGCCCTCATCTGGGCCCCGCCCAGCATCGTCGAGCTCCAGAGCGACATGATGGTCCGCTACCGCGAGCGCGCCGCCGAGAAGGGCGAGGCCGCCGGCGAGGCGGCCGCCACGGTCGTCGCCGACATCACCGACATGCCCGTGGCCGACGTCCCCACCGGCGTCGTCACCACCGTGCCGCCCGAGGCCGAGGCCCCCGCGCACGTGGTCGCCAAGGAGTTCGTCAGCCCGTTCCGCGGCAGGCTCCCGCGCCTGCCCTTCATCCGCCGACAGGGGGGACGCCAGCAGTGAGGGAGCTCGAGGAGCGCATCAGGCGCGACGGCGTGGTGAGGCCCGGGGGCGTCCTCAAGGTGGACGGCTTCCTCAACCACCAGTGCGACGTCGAGCTGTTCGACCACATGGGCGCCGAGTGGGCGCGCCTGTTCGCCGGCCAGCGCGTCGACAAGATCGTGACCATCGAGGCGTCCGGCATCGGCATCGCCATCGAGAAGGGCTTCCAGGGCGGCGGGGACCGGCTCAGGGAGCGCGGCTACCACCTCGAGCCCCTCGCGGTCGTCTCCGGCATGGACGAGCAGACCGGCGAGCTGACCTTCTCGTAGCGGACCTCCCCCGCCTGCGACGCGGGCACCTGCCCGCACCACACGAACCACGAGCCGCACGGGCGGCCCCGCGCCACGACATGCGCTGGGCCGCCCTTCTCGCATGGATCGACAGGCGCCGAACGTCGCACGGGCCCCTCGATTCCTCTTGACATGTGAACATATGCTCATACAATCGGAGCTAGACATCTGAACGCATGTTCACACATTCAGGAGGCACCACATGGACAGCACCGAGCGACAGGGCGCTCCCCGCACCCCCGGCCTGCCCGCCGACGACGTCCTCGCGGCGGCCGACGGGCCCTGCCAGGCGGACGCGGACCTGCCGGCCGAGGAGCTCCTCTACGACCTCGCTGACCTCTTCAAGGTCTTCAGCGACACCACCCGCATCAAGATCCTGTACGCGCTCATGGGCCGCAGCCTGTGCGTCGCCGACATCGCCGAGGAGTGCGGCTCCACGCAGAGCGCCGTGTCGCACCAGCTGCGCACGCTCAAGCAGGCCCGCCTCGTGCGCTGCCAGCGCGCGGGCAGGAACATGCTCTACTCCCTGGCCGACGACCACGTCTGCACCATGCTCGACCAGGGCCTCACGCACGTCCAGGAGTAGCCGCCGGCGAGAGGCCCGCCCCACGGCGCATGCCACGCACGCCGCGCCCCACGCCGCATGCCACGCGCCGCCCCCCGCGCACGCCACACGCCACGGCGACGTCCCCCCGCGCGCCCATCACGACCCCACGCACCCCACACACCCACGCACCCGAAGGAGCACCCCATGACCAGGACCTACCGCCTCGACGAGATCGACTGCGCCAACTGCGCCCGCAAGCTCCAGGACGCCCTGTGCCGCCTCGACGGCGCCGAGTCCGCCCGCGTCAACTTCCTCACCCAGAAGCTCGTCCTGACCGCCGCCGACGACGACTTCGCCGACGTCGAGCGCCGCGCGGTCGCCCTCGTGGCCGACGTCGAGCCCGACTGCGAGGTCCTGCGCTAGCCACCCGACCCCGCCCGCAGAGAAGGGACGCACCACCATGTCGCTCACCAAGAAGCAGAGGCGCCGGCTCCGGCGCATCCTCGTCGCCGCGGCGCTGCTCGCGGCGGTCCTGCTCGTCGACCGCACGGGGCTGCTCGTCGGCCTTCTCGGCAAGGCTGGCGCACTGTGGGCCAGCTTCGCCCTCTACCTGGTCCCGTACCTCGTCGCGGGCCACGACGTCCTGCGCAGAGCGTGGGCCAACGTCCGCCGCGGCGACCCCTTCGACGAGTGCCTCCTCATGTCGGTGGCCACCATCGGCGCGTTCGCCATGGTGGCGTTCCCCGGCGCCGAGCCCCACATGGCCGAGGGCGCCGCGGTCATGCTCCTCTACCAGGTCGGTGAGCTGTTCCAGAGCTACGCCGTGGGCCGCAGCCGCCAGTCCGTCGCCGACCTCATGGACATCGCACCGCAGGTCGCGCACGTCGAGAGGGACGCTGGCGTCGTCGACGTCGACCCGTCCGAGGTCCGCGTGGGCGAGGTCGTCGTCGTGCGCCCCGGAGAGCCCGTCGCCCTGGACGGCACCGTGGTCGAGGGCACCTCGCACCTCGACACCGCGGCGCTCACGGGCGAGTCCGCCCCGCGCGACGCCGCGCCCGGCGCCGAGGTCGTCTCGGGCTGCGTGAGCCTCGACGGCATGCTGCGCGTGCGCGCGACCAGGCCGTACTCCGACTCGACCGTCTCGCGCATCCTCGAGCTCGTCGAGGGCGCCAGCGACCGCAAGGCGCGCACCGAGGGCCTCGTCCCCCGCTTCGCCCGCGTGTACACGCCGCTCGTGGTCCTGGCCGCGGCGCTTCTCGCCGCGGTGCCCCCGCTGCTGGGAATGGGCGCCTGGTCGCAGTGGGTGCTGCGCGGCCTCACCTTCCTCGTGGTCAGCTGCCCGTGCGCCCTCGTGATCTCGGTGCCGCTCTCGTTCTTCGGGGGCATCGGCGGGGCGAGCAGGGCCGGCGTGCTCGTCAAGGGCGCCAACTACCTGGAGGCCCTCGCCCGCACCACGACCGTCGTCTTCGACAAGACGGGCACCCTGACCACGGGCTCGTTCGAGGTCGAGTCGGTCGAGTGCCAGCCGGGCGTCGGGCGTGCGGAGCTCCTCGACGTCGCCGCCCATGCCGAGGCCCACAGCGGCCACCCGATCGCGCAGGGCGTGCGCCGTGCGCTGGGCGGCCCGGTCCACCCGGCGCGCGCCACCGACGTGCACGAGGTCGCCGGCCAGGGCGTGAGCGCGCTCGTGGACGGCAGGCGCGCCCTCGTGGGCAGCGCCGCGCTCATGGCCTCGGCCGGCCTCGAGGTGGCCGATGCCCCGGGCGACGACGGCCTCACCGTCCTGCACGTCGCGTACGACGGCCGCTACCTGGGCTGCGTTCGCATCGCCGACGCCCCCAAGCCCCACGCGGCCGATGCCGTGCGCGACCTGCGCGACGAGGGCGTCTCACGCTGCGAGATGCTCACGGGCGACCGCGAGGGCGTCGCGAGGCGCGTCGCGGGCCAGCTGGGCCTCGACGGGTGCCACGCACAGCTGCTCCCCGCCGAGAAGGTCGCGTGTGTCGAGGCGCTTCTCGCCGACCAGCGCCCCGGCACCTCGCTCGCGTTCGTCGGGGACGGCATCAACGACGCGCCGGTGCTCATGCGCGCCGACGTTGGCGTCGCGATGGGTGCGCTCGGCTCGGATGCCGCCATCGAGGCCGCCGACGTCGTGCTCATGGACGACGACCCGCGCAAGGTCGCCGTGGCCATCCGCGTCGCGCGGCGCACCATGCGCATCGCCTGGCAGAACATCGTCTTCGCGATCGGGGTCAAGCTCGCGATCCTGGCCCTGGCTGCCGTGGGCGCGGCCGGGATGTGGCTCGCCGTCTTTGGCGACGTGGGCGTGGCGGTCCTCGCCATCCTCAACGCCACCCGCGCCATGCGCGTCCGCTGACGGACCCGCGCCGCGCGCACCCCGCGCCCACGGCCCGCGCCCACGGCACACGCGGCGCCCACGGCACACGCGGCGCCCACGGTACACGCAGCGCACGCGTCCACCGCGCGCCCCGTCGCTCCCACGCCGTTTTCGTGGGGCGCGGCGGGGCGCGCCGCCCAAGCGCTACGATGGACGCCACCGGAACCGGACCACCAGGGAGGACCCCATGCCCGCACGCAGCGACAAGAGACGCCCGGACACGGCAGCGAGGCCCGGTCGCGAGGCCTTTCTCCCCGTGAGCCGCCAGGACATGGAGGCGCGCGGCTGGGACCAGTGCGACTTCGTCTACGTCTGCGGCGACGCCTACGTCGACCACCCGTCCTTCGGCATGAGCATCATCACCAGGACGCTCGAGGCGCACGGCTTCCGCGTCGGCGTCATTGCCCAGCCCGACTGGCACGACCCGGCCAGCGTCGCCGCCCTCGGCGAGCCGCGCCTGGCGTTCCTCGTCTCCGCCGGCAACATGGACTCCATGGTCAACCACTACACCGTGGCCAAGCGCCGCCGCTCCAAGGACTTCTACTCCCCCGGCGGCAGGATGGGCCTGCGCCCCGACCACGCCTGCGTCGTCTACGGCAACCTGATCAGGCGCACGTTCAAGCACGTGCCCGTGGTCCTCGGCGGCATCGAGGCCAGCCTCAGGCGCCTGGCGCACTACGACTACTGGTCCGACTCGCTCAAGCGCTCCGTCCTGCTGGACTCCGGCGCCGACATGGTCCTGTACGGCATGGGCGAGCACTCGGTCGTGGAGCTCGCCGAGGCGCTCGACGCCGGCCTGCCGATCGACCAGGTCGGCTGGATCCCCGGCTCCGTCGTGCGCGCCCACAGCCTCGACGACGTATGCGACTACGAGGTCCTGCCCGGCTTCGACGTGCTTCGCGCCGACCGCCTGGCCTACGCGCGCAGCTTCGCCACCCAGTACCGCAACATGGACTCCATCACCGCGCGCCGCCTCGTCGAGCCCTACCCCGACGACAACCTCTACGTGGTCCAGAACCCGCCCTCGGCCCCGCTGACCACGCCCGAGCTCGACGCCGTCTACGAGCTGCCCTACGCGCGCGCCTGGCACCCCGACTACGACGCCGCCGGCGGCGTGCCCGCCTTCGACTTCGACGAGGTGCGCTTCTCGATCGCTGCCAACCGCGGCTGTTTCGGCGAGTGCAGCTTCTGCGCCATCACGTTCCACCAGGGCCGCGTTCTGCAGGTCCGCAGCCACGACTCCGTGATGCGAGAGGCCGAGGAGCTCACGCACGACCCGCACTTCAAGGGCTACATCACCGACGTCGGCGGCCCCACGGCCAACTTCGGCCGCCCGGCCTGCGACAAGCAGGCCACCAAGGGGGTCTGCTCCAACCGCCGCTGCATGTGGCCCACCATCTGCAAGAACATGGTGGTCGAGGAGGACTCCTACGCCCAGCTCCTGGCCGACCTGCGCCAGCTGCCCGGTGTCAAGAAGGTCTTCGTGCGCAGCGGCGTGCGCTTCGACTACACCATGGCCGACAAGTCCGACCGCTTCCTCGAGGAGCTCGTGCGCCACCACGTCTCGGGACAGCTGCGCCTGGCGCCCGAGCACGTCAGCGACACCGTCCTGGCCGCCATGGGCAAGCCTCCCCGCGCCGTCTACGAGGCCTTCTGCCGCCGCTTCGAGAAGGTCACCAAGGCCGCCGGCCTCGAGCAGTACGTGGTCCCCTACCTCATCTCGAGCCACCCCGGCTCGACCCTCAAGGAGGCCGTGGAGCTGGCCTGCGCCGTGCGCGACATGGGCTACATGCCCGAGCAGGTGCAGGACTTCTACCCCACG
>CALCDK010000060.1 GCA_937900605.1 uncultured Olsenella sp. | reverse complement strand
CGCTGAGGCCGCCGCCGAGGCCGCCGCCGCGCCGCGCCGCCGCCGCGCCGCCGCCCGCGCCGAGGCGGGGGAGGGCGAGCAGGGCCCCACACCGAGGGCGCCCGAGCTCCCCGCGTCCGACACCGCGCCCTCCGGGGACGTCCCGTTCCCCAAGCGCCGTCGCAAGCGCGCCCCCAAGGCGTCCCAGGGCGACGACGCCGCCCAGGCGCCTGCCGACCGTGATGCAGCCTCCGACGAGCCCGCGCCCGGGCGCCCCGCCCCGAGGCCCCGCTCCGCCCGCGCCCGCGTCCTGGCCAGGGACGCGCAGGACGCCCAGCACGACGCCGCCGAGCGACGCGACGAGCGCGACTCCGCCCCGGCCGACTCCGCGCCCGATCCTGCCCGCGCTGCCTCCGACGACCGTCCGGCCAAGCCCGCCGCCGAGCACGGGTCGCAGCGCACCGTGGCCGCCGAGGCCACCGACAAGCGCCCCGCAAGGTCTCGCGACGAGCGCCCGGCCGAGCCCTCCGACCAGCCCCGCGACCGCAGCGCCGACGACGCCGAGAAGGGCGAGCCGTCCGAGGAGCGCCCCGCCAGGGCTCGCGAGGAGCGCCGCGAGCACGACCGCGACGCCGAGAAGGGCGAGCGCCCCTCTCGCCAGCCCGGCGACCACGGGGAGCCCCGCGCCTCCCGCAAGCGCCGCCGCTCCGCCGAGCACGACCGCGACCGCGGCGCCCAGCAGTCCCAGGGCGGCAAGCGCCGCGACCGCGACCGCCGCAAGGCGCAGCGCCGCCAGGACGGCCCCACCGAGCCGAGCGTCTCGCGCGAGGAGCTGACCCAGATGAAGGTCGCCGAGCTGCGCGCGAAGGCGGCCGAGCTCGGCGTCGAGCACGTCGGCGTCCGCAAGGCCGAGCTCGTTGAGGCCATCTACTCGGCCGTCGCCCGCGCCGAGGGCTTCCGTCCCGTCGAGGGCGTCCTCGAGATCGGCAACGAGGGCTACGGCTGGGTGCGCACCGGCAACTACATGGAGGGCGACGACGACGCCTTCGTCAACCAGCAGACCATCCGCAGCCTGGGCCTGCGCCCCGGCGACTGGATCTGCGGCACCGTCGGCCCGGGCCGCGGCAGCAGCAAGTACCCGCCCCTGCAGGTGGTCTCCAGCGTCAACGGCCAGGCGCCCGAGGGGCTCAAGGCCCGTCCGCGCTTCCGCGACCTGACTCCGGTCTACCCCAACGAGCGCCTCACCATGGAGTGCGGCAAGGACTCCATCACGGGCCGCGCCATCGACCTCGTCTCGCCCATCGGCAAGGGCCAGCGCGGCCTCATCGTGAGCCCCCCGAAGGCCGGCAAGACCACCGTGCTCAAGAAGATCTGCCAGTCCGTCGCGGCCAACAACCCCGAGGTGCACCTCTTCTGCCTGCTCGTGGACGAGCGTCCCGAGGAGGTCACGGACATGCAGCGCTCCATCCGCGGCGAGGTGGTCGCCTCGACCTTCGACATGCCCGCGTCCAACCACACGCGCGTCGCCGAGCTCGTCATCGAGCGCGCCAAGCGTCTCGTCGAGCTGGGCCAGGACGTCGTCGTGGTCCTCGACTCCATCACGAGGCTCGCGCGCGCCTACAACCTGGCGCAGCCCGCGTCCGGCCGCATCCTGTCCGGCGGCGTTGACTCCGCCGCGCTGTATCCGCCCAAGAAGTTCCTGGGCGCCGCGCGCAACATCGAGGGCGGCGGCTCGCTCACCATCATCGCATCTGCCCTCGTCGACACCGGCTCCAAGATGGACGAGGTCATCTTCGAGGAGTTCAAGGGCACCGGCAACATGGAGCTCAAGCTCGACCGAGACCTCGCCGACCGCAGGATCTTCCCCGCGATCGACCCGATCGCGTCCGGCACGCGCAACGAGGACCTTCTCGTCGACCCCAGCTACCAGCCCTTCGTCTGGGGCATCCGCCGCGTCCTGGCCAACATGAACAACACCGAGCGCGCCGCCAACGCCCTCGTCAAGGGCCTGCGTGGGACCGCCTCCAACCAGGAGTTCCTCATCAGGAGCGCCAAGAAGGCCGCCCAGACCGACTACGTCTCGTAGGCGGGCCGCCCGTCGCCGCGCCCCGTGCGGCGCCCGGTCCGGCGAGAGGCGCGAAAGGCCCCCGGAGCCATGACGGCTCCGGGGGCCTCTCACAATCGCGTGGCGTGCGCCCGCCTGCGGCCTGGGGCTAGCGGCCGCGCGTCGCTGCGGTGAAGAGCGCGTCCTGGACGTGCAGGACCAGGCACGAGGGCAGCAGCTTGCAGGCCACGTGCACCGCCTTCATGTCCCAGGACGGGACGCAGGTCACCCGGCCCCTGCGGGCGTCGGCGATGGCCCTTCTCGCCACGCGCGCAGGGTCCTCGAAGCCGATGGTGGTCATGCGGCGCACCGCGCGCTCGTCGCCGGCGCGGTCGAGGAAGGCGGTGTCCATGAACTTGGGGCAGACGGCGCAGCAGCGGATGCCGGTGCCGCGCAGCTCGTAGTCGAGGGTGCGCGTGAGGTCCAGCACGAAGCGCTTGGTCGCGGAGTAGACGCTCAGCTCGGGCTGTGGGGCGATGCCGGCGATCGACGACACGTTGACGATGTGCGAGCCCGGGCCCATGTGGCCCAGGGCGATCCGGCACGTCTCGACGACGGCGATGCAGTTGAGGCGGACCATGTCGGCGCTGTCGCGGGCCGAGACCCTGCCCAGGCTGCCGAAGCGGCCGAACCCGGCGCTGTTGACGAGCCAGGCCACCTCGGCCGCGGGCTGGGCGTCGAGGGCCTCGCGCAGTGCGTCGAGGGACGCGGGGTCCGTGAGGTCGAGCGGCAGCGTGCGGCATGGCGTGTGGCATGCCGCCGCGACCTCCCCGAGCCTGCCGGCGCTCCTGGCGACGAGCCAGATCTGGTCGAGCGCCCCTCCTGCGCCCCCGTCGAGCTGCCTGACGAACTGCCTGCCGAGTCCCGAGGAGGCTCCGGTCACGATGGCGATGCGAGGCATGGGAATCGCCCTCCAATCTGCGCAAATGCGTTGCATTGACGTCGATTCTACAGGTATAGTTGTGGCATTGCCGACAATTGGTCCGCCTTGTTTCGCGCGACGCGTCCGTGAGGGGTTGAGGAAGAGATGTCCGAGGGTATGCGCTGGGCCGCGGGCCTGGGCCTTGCGGGGTCGCTCGCCGTCCCCTGCGTCGCCCAGGCGGAGCCCCTTGCCCC
>CALCDK010000059.1 GCA_937900605.1 uncultured Olsenella sp. | reverse complement strand
CCGCACTCGCACGAGACGAAGCCGCACTGCGGCGAGAGGCACAGGCGCTCCAGCGGCACGTGCCTGGCCGCCTCGTGGATGCGAGTCACGAGGGCGTCCTCGTCCTCCAGCTCGGGGCGCTTGGTGGTCACCAGGCCCAGCACCACGCACTTGTCGCCCGGCACGGCGTCGAGGGGCTCGAAGCCGCCCGAGCGCTCGTCGTCGAACTCCAGGAAGAAGGCGCCCACGTGCTCGCGGGCCAGCAGCGCGTCGGCCACGCCCTGGCACGCCCACGTGGAGTGGAAGTTGCCGCGGCAGATATGCGTGTTGACCACGAGGTCGTCCGGACGCGCGTCCAGCACGCGGTTGTTGACGCGCAGCAGCAGCTCGCGCAGGTGCGCCAGACCCTCCTCGCCCACGCCGAAGATGAGGCTCGCGTTGGGGTCCACCAGGCAGCCCCACGAGCAGTCGTCGAACTGCAGGTTGCGGCAGCCGGCGGCGTAGACCTGCTCGACGAACTGGCCGTAGCAGGCTGCCACGGCGTCCACCAGCGCGTCCTCGGACTTGTAGACCCGGCCCGTGGACTCGCGGTTGGCCGGGAACACGAGCTGCTCGAGGAACTGCGCGGGCGCCGGGACGGTGAGCTTGGCCACCTGGTCGTGCGCCGCGAGCGCGTCGACGAAGCGCCAGTGGTCCACGAAGGGGTGCTCGCCCTCCAGCGACAGCGGGCCGGTCAGGTAGGTGTCGTCGATGAGGGCCGGCTCGTCGTGGAAGGGGATGCCGTCCCTGGTGGGGCAGTGGCCGATGCCCTCGAACGCCCAGATGAAGTCGAGGTGCCAGGTGGAGCGGCGGAACTCGCCGTCGGTGATCACCTTGAGGCCGGCCTCGGTCTCGCGCTCGACGAGGAGGCGGACCTGCTCGTCCTCGACGGCGCGCAGGCCCTCGTCGTCCAGCTCGCCGCGGGCGTGGCGCTCGCGGGCCACGCGCAGCGCCTCGGGACGCAGGAAGCTGCCGACGACGTCGTAGCGGTTGGGGTTGTGCGGGGCGAACGCCGCGGTGCGGTTGGTGTCGGCCATGGGGTCTCCCTCGTGTCGTGCGGCCCGGGCCCGGTGGGCGCGGCCGCCGCCTTTGCATGGGAAGCAGTCTGACACCCCCGCGGCGCGGAAGGAAACACCTAAGCTCTATGCGTGGCCATAGACTCAGCCTATGTCATGTCGCCCCGCCAGGACGCCACGCCAGGGCACACCGTCAGGCCACCCCGTCAGTCGGCGGGGACGTAGCTGCGCGCGTACGTGACGAGGTGGTTCACGTAGCTCTTGGCCACGGGCGACAGCGGGCGGTTGGCCAGCGTCACCAGACCCAGCTCCATGCGCTCGTCGGACTCCAGCGGCACGGCCACGATGTTGTCGCCGTTGAGGTCGCGAGAGAGGATGCCCGACGAGATGGTGTAGCCGTCCAGGCCGATGAGCAGGTTGAACAGGGTGGCGCGGTCCGTGACCACGATGTTCTTGTCGGCCTCCTGCGTGGGGTGGACCTCCTCCGAGAAGTAGAAGGAGTTCTGCGTGCCCTGGTCGTAGGTGAGGCGGGGAAAGCCGCGCAGGTCGTCGAGGGTGACGCTCGCCCGTCCGGCCAGCGGGCTCTGGGCGCTCACGAAGACGTGCGGCCGCGCGTCGAAGAGCGGCTCGAAGCGCAGGCCCGCGTGGCGGATGGCGCTGCCCACCACCTCGCGGTTGTACGCGCTCAGGTAGAGGACGCCGATCTCGCTCCGCTGGGTGCGCACGTCGTCGATGACGTCGGCCGTGGGGCCCTCGCGCAGCGAGAACTCGTACTCGTCCAGGCCCATCTGGCGGATGAGCTCGACGAAGGCGTTGACCACGAAGGCGTAGTGCTGCGACGAGATGGCGAAGACGCGCCTGACGGGCGCGTGCTGCTTGTACTGGCTCTCCAGCAGGTCGGCCTGCTCGACCACCTGGCGCGCGTACGAGAGGAACCGGGTGCCGTCCTCGGTGAGGCGCACGCCGCGCGAGGAGCGCTCGAAGATGGTGATGCCCATCTCGTCCTCCAGCTCGCCGATCGCGGTGGACAGCGAGGGCTGGGCGATGAACAGGCGCGAAGCGGCGGCCGTGATGGAGCCGGCCCCCGCGACCTCGATGACGTACCTGAGCTGCTGAAGCGTCATGGGCGCCCCTTTCTGCCGCGTGCGGCGTGCCGGCCGCACGGCAATCGAGCGCCGGCCCGGCGGCCCCCGGGGCCCCGGCCGCGCCAATCGCGCCGCCGCCAGGGGAGGGGGCAGGAGTACAATTCAAGCACCTGCGCGCGCCGCGCGCCATGCCATCCATCCGTCATGAGGAGAGCTCCATGGCAGACAAGCCATCGTACTTCATCACCACGCCCATCTACTACGTCAACGCCGCGCCCCACCTCGGCACCGCCTACTGCACCATCCTGTGCGACGTCCAGGCGCGCTTTCGCCGCGCGATGGGCTACGACGTCAAGTTCCTCACGGGCATGGACGAGCACGGCCAGAAGGTCGCCGACGCCGCCGCCGACCACGGCATGACCCCGCAGGAGTGGTGCGACTCCCAGGCCCCGCTGTTCAAGGGGCTGTGGGACGAGCTCGAGATCTCCAACGACGACTTCATCCGCACCACCGAGCCGCGCCAGCGCCACGCCGTCCAGTACCTCTGGGAGCGCATGCGCGAGTCCGGCTACATCTACAAGGGCTCCTACGACGGCTGGTACTGCGTGCCCGAGGAGACCTACTTCACCGAGACCCAGGTCGAGAAGGGCGACGAGGAGCGCGGCACCAAGGGCCAGCACCTCTGCCCCGACTGCGGCCGCCCGCTGGAGCGCGTCCAGGAGGAGT
>CALCDK010000058.1 GCA_937900605.1 uncultured Olsenella sp. | reverse complement strand
GGCCCAGAGCCTGGCCGAGCACCCGCTGCTCATGGCACCCATGGCCGGCGTGACCGACGCCGCCTACCGCCTCATGGCCCGTGCGGGCGGCGCCGGCCTCGCGTACTCCGAGATGGTCTCGTGCGCCGGCCTGCACTACGGCGAGAAGAGCTGGGAGCTCGCGCTGCCGGCCCCGGAGGAGCCCGACCTGGCGGTCCAGCTCTTCGGCACGCGGCCGGAGCTCTTCTCGGAGTCCGCGGCGCGCCTGGTCGAGCGCATGGGCGACAGGCTCGCCCTCATAGACGTCAACATGGCCTGCCCCGCGTCCAAGGTGGTGCGCAAGGGCGAGGGCTCCGCGCTCATGGACGAGCCCGCCCTCGCGGCGTCGATCGTGCGCTCCTGCGTCGAGGCCGCGCCCGGCGTCCCCGTCACCGTCAAGATCCGCCGGGGCAGGCGCATGGGCGAGGAGTGCGCGCCCGAGTTCGCGCGCGCCATGGCCGACGCCGGGGCGAACGCCGTCGCCGTCCACGGTCGCTTTGCCGACCAGATGTACCACGGCCAGGCCGACTGGGGCGTCATCGACCGCGTGGCCGACGCCGCCGGCGTGCCGGTCATCGGGTCGGGCGACGTCGAGGGCCCCGAGGCCGCCGCCCGCATGCTCTCCCAGACCGCCGCGACCGCCGTCATGGTGGCCCGTGGCTCCTACGGCGACCCATGGGCCTTCTCGCGCGCCGAGGCGCTTCTCGCCGGCCGGGCCGACCGGGTCCCCACCGACGTCGAGCGCGTCTGCGCCTTCGCCTGCCACGTGAGGCTGCTCGAGGCCACCGGCGCGCACCTCAAACGTGCGCGGAGCCTCTCGGGATGGTTCTTCCGCGGCATGCCCGATGCCGGCCGCTGGCGCGCCGAGGCGATGGCCTGCTCCACCGCCGAGGAGTTCCTCGACGTGGCCGGGCGCCTTCTCGTGGCCCTGGGTGAGCGCGGTGAGTGAGCCCGGCTGGGCCGCCCGCCTGCACATGGCCGGCGCGCACTCCCTCTACCTGCACGTGCCGTTCTGCGCGAGCAAGTGCGCCTACTGCGACTTCGCGTCCTGGGCAACGCGCCCGGGCGACCCGCTCGTCGGCGCCTACCTCGACGCGCTGCGCCTGCAGGTCCGCCTCGTGCGCGACGCCGGCCTGCTGGGGGAGTGCCGAACCGCCTATGTGGGCGGGGGCACGCCGACCCTCGCGGGCAGCGCGGTCGCGGGCCTCGTGGGCGACGTCCGCGACGCCTGCCCGCGGATCGAGGAGCTCACCTGCGAGGCGAACCCCGAGTCCCTGGGCGACGACGTGCTCGCGGCGCTTCTCGCCGCCGGCTGCACGCGGCTGTCCCTGGGCGTCCAGAGCCTCGACGACGCCGAGCTCGCCGACCTGGGGCGCATCCACGACGCCCGGACGGCCGCCGAGCGCGTGCGGGCCGCCGTCGCGCGCGGCGCGGACGTCTCGTGCGACCTCATGTGCGCCACGCCCCTGCAGACCGACGGCTCCTGGGCGGCCACGCTCGGGCGCGCGGTCGCGCTGGGCACCTCCCACGTGAGCGTCTACCCGCTGCAGGTCGAGGAGGGGACGCCCTACGGGAGCCGCTACCTCGGCGAGCCGTGCCCCTGGAACGGCGAGGACGTGCAGGCGCGCCGCATGGAGGCCGCCCGCAGCGCGCTCGAGACCGCGGGCTACGAGCGCTACGAGGTCGCGAGCTACGCACGGCCGGGTCACGAGTGCCGTCACAACGAGGCGTACTGGACGGGCATGCCGTACCTCGGCCTGGGGACGGGCGCGTCCGGCATGCTGACCCTCGAGGGCTACTCGAGGCTGAGGGTCCTGTGCCCCCAGCTGCCGACCCTCGACCAACCCTGCGCAAGGGTCAGGCTCACCGTGAGGTCCGGACGCCGCCAGATCGCGGACGACCCCTCGCCGGCCGCGCTGTCCTTCTCGCTGGAGCTGCTCGACGAGGCCCAGGCCGCCGCCGAGGACCTCATGGTGGGGGCACGCCTCGTGAGGGGCCTGGACCCGGGCCTGGTCGACCACGCCCGAGACGTGCTGGGCGCGCGCGTCGACGAGACCCTCTCGTCGCTGCTCGACGAGGGGCTGCTGCGCGAGGCCGACGGCCGCCTCGCGCCCACCGAGCGGGGCTGGCTGCTCGGCAACGAGCTGTGCGGCGCCCTGTGGGACCTTGCGCCCGGCCCGGTGCGCGAGCTGCGCTGCGGGACCTGACGGCGCCAGTGGCGGCCTGTGGCCGCCGCGGACGGGAAGACGACGAAGGGGGAGACCATGCCCGGTAAGCGGGAGGACGTCATCAGCTGGGACGAGTTCTTCATGAGGGTCGCCATCGCGGCCAGCCTGAGGAGCAAGGACCCCAACACGCAGGTCGGCGCGTGCATCGCCGACACCAACCACCGCATCCTGTCGGTGGGCTACAACGGCACGCCGTCGGGCATCGACGACGACGAGTTCCCGTGGGGCACCGCGCCGGACCCGCTCCACGACAAGCACAACTACGTGATTCACGCCGAGGCCAACGCGATCCTCAACTACCGCGGCTCGCTCAAGGACATGGCGGGCGCCACGGTCTACGTCACCCTCTTCCCGTGCCACGAGTGCGCCAAGACCCTGGTGCAGGCGGGCATCGGTGAGGTCGTCTACCTCGACGACAAGTACGCCGGCACCGACGACAACCTCGTCTCGCGCGACATCCTCACGCGCTGCGGCATCGCCTGGCGCCAGGTGCGCCTGGACCGCTAGCGCCCGCGACCGGGCCCCGGGGGTCTAAGCCCCCGCCCGGTTGGATATAATTTCGGACGTCTGCGCACCGAAGAGAACTCGACCCCAGGAGCTGCCCCGCACATGGCATCCATGAACGACAAGGACTACTACGCCATCCTCGGCGTCCCCGAGGACGCCACCGGCGAGCAGGTCCGCAAGGCCTTCCAACAGAAGGCCCGCAAGCTGCACCCCGACGTCAACAAGGAGCCCGACGCCGAGGAGCGCTTCAAGGAGGTCTCCGAGGCCTACGCCGTCCTGTCCGACCCCGAGAAGCGCAAGCGCTACGACGCCATGCGCTCCGGCTCGCCGTTCGGCTACGCCGACCCGTCCGGGTCCGCGGGCCCCTCGCAGGGCGGCTTCGACCCCTTCGGGGGCGGCTTCGGGCCGTTCGGGCCCTTCGGCGCCGGGTTCGGCCAGACCTCGCGGCCGGGCCGCGCCTACAACCCGCGCCCCGGCGCGGACGTCGCCTACGAGCTCGTCCTCGACGCCGACGCGGCCGCCGAGGGCGTGCGCCGCGGCGTCACCTACCAGCGCTACGCCTCCTGTGACGTCTGCCACGGCAGCGGCTCGGTCCACGCCGACCACTCCGAGACGTGCCCCACCTGCGGGGGCCGCGGCCAGATCTCCTTCGACACCGGCCTGTTCGGCGTGATGGCCGTCACCTGCCCCGAGTGCGAGGGCTCCGGCCGCGTCGTCGCCGACCCGTGCCCGGCCTGCGGCGGCTCCGGCCGCACGCTCACCGCCAGCGAGGTCGTCGTCGACGTCCCCGCCGGCTCGCACGACGGCGACGAGGTCCGCGTCGCGGGCATGGGCAACGCCGGCACCAACGGCTCGCCGGCCGGTGACTTCGTCTGCCGCGTCACCGTCCCGGAGGAGCGCCTCGACCGCTCGCAGGCCAACGGCTTCAACCTCATCGGGTTCTCGCTGCCCTTCGTGGTCCTCGGGCTCCTCACCGACACCCTCGCCTCGATGGCGTTCATCATCCTCGTCCCGCTCGTCATGGGCCTGTACCTCGCGCTGAGGCGCGGCGTCTCCCGCCGCGGGCGCTGGTGGCGCAACGCCATGGCCTACGTCGCCGGCGGCGCCTCCAACGGCCTGCTCCTCGCGCTCTTCATGACCGCGATGTTCTCGTGCACCGCCGGTCTCGGGCGCGTCGGGTACGTGGGCGCGGGCTACTAGTTCGACCCCCTCGGGCCCCGGCGGGCCCGTCACCTGGGCGCCCAGGCGCCCGCATCTGCAGGAAGCAACACAATCGGGAGTGAGCACGTGGAACCGAAGAAGGACTACTACGAGGTGCTCGAGGTGCCTCGTGACGCCGACGCAAAGACCATCAAGCGGGCGTTCCTGAAGAAGGCGCGCAAGCTGCACCCCGACGTCTCGGACGCCCCCGACGCCGAGGAGCGCTTCAAGGAGGTCAACGAGGCGTACTCCGTGCTCTCCGACGACCAGAAGCGCGCCAACTACGACCGCTTCGGCGATCCCAACGGCCCGTCCGGCTTCGGCTCGGACTACGTCGACGTCTCCGACATCTTCAACGGCGGCGGCTTCGGCTTCGGCGACATCTTCGACTCCTTCTTCGGCGGCGGCCGCTCCGGCGGCTCCGGCCCCGCCCGCACGCGCGGCCGCGACATGGGCATCAGGCTCACCGTCACGCTGGCCGAGGCCGCGGCCGGCTGCACCAAGACCGTCTCCTACGAGCGCCTGGCGCCCTGCGACGACTGCGACGGCACCGGCTCGGCCGACGGCGGCCAGATGCGCACCTGCGAGCGCTGCCGCGGCACCGGCCGCGTCGTCGAGGTCCAGCGCACCATCTTCGGCCAGATGCAGACCCAGTCCACCTGCCCGGACTGCCACGGCCAGGGGCGCGTCGTCGACCACCCCTGCGAGACCTGCGACGGCCAGGGCCGCACGCCCTCCCGCGAGAAGGTCCAGGTCAAGGTCCCCGCCGGCGTCCACTCCGGCCAGACCATCACCGTCGACGGCAAGGGCGAGGCCGGCGTGCGCGGCGACGCCTCCGGCAACCTCGTCGTGAGCGTCGAGGTCGCCGACGACGAGCGCTTCGAGCGCCAGGGCGACGACCTGTACTGCACCGTCGAGGTCGACTCGCTGCAGGCGATCCTCGGCACGAGCGTCACCATCGACGGCATCATGGACGGCGAACGCGTGACCGTCGAGGTTCCCGCCGGCTGCCAGTTCGGCCAGCAGGTCGTCGTCGAGCGCCGCGGCATGCCGCGCCAGGGCATGATCGCCCGCGGCCGCCTCGTCGCCGTGGTCCACGTGAGGACTCCCGACGACCTCACCAAGGGCCAGCTCCTCGACCTCGCCGCCATCGTCGCCGAGCGCTCGCTCGACTCCGGCGACGCCGGCGAGCGCGAGCGCAGCGCCGAGGAACAGGGCGAGTCCTTCGCCCGCGACATCGCCGCCGACCACCTCGCCGGCGAGCGCTGGCACGCGCCCAAGAACCCGTTCAAGGGCTCGGGCAAGTGACGCCGCCCCAGGGGGCCTGCCTGCTCAACCTCGGGTGCCGCGTGAACCGCGTCGAGCTCGACGCCATCGCGGTTCGCCTCGAGGGGGCTGGCGTCCCCCTCGTCGCCCAGGACGAGGCCCGCGTGGTCGTGGTCAACACGTGCGCCGTGACGGGGGAGGCCGAGGCCAAGACCCGCAAGGCGGTCAGGCACGCCGCCACGCTCCCGTCGCGCCCCGCCGTGGTCGCCACCGGCTGCGTCGCGAGCCTGTTCGCCGACGAGCTCGCGAGGATCTCGGACAGCGTCGTCGTGGAGCCCGACAAGTCCCTCGTGGCCGACCGTGTCCTCGAGCTGCTCGGCGACCCGTCCGGCGCCGCCCCCCGGGGCTGCGACTCGCCCACTCCCACCGGGCGCAACCGCCCCGGCATCAAGGTCCAGGACGGCTGCGACAACCGCTGCACCTACTGCATCGTGTGGCGCGCCCGCGGCGCGGCCCGCTCGCTGGGCGTCGACGACGTGGTCTCGCAGGTCCGCGAGGCCGTGGGCCGCGGCGCGCACGAGGTCGTGCTCACCGGCATCAACCTCGGCTCCTGGCGCCAGGAGGCCGACAGTGCCCGCCACGGGCTCGAGTGGCTCCTCGACCAGGTCCTCGAGCGCACCGACGTCGAGCGCGTGCGCCTCTCGTCGATTGAGCCGCCCGACGTCACGGGGGACCTCTGCCGCACCATCGCCGCGGCGGACGGCCGCGTGGCGCCGTTCCTGCACGTCTGCCTGCAGTCCGGCTGCGACCGGACCCTGCGCCGCATGGGGCGCGTCTACGACACCGCGCGCTACCGCCGCGCCGTCGAGGCGGCCCGCTCGCTCGTGGGCGGCCTCGCCCTGGGCACCGACCTCATCGTGGGCTTCCCCGGCGAGACGGACGAGGACTTCCGCGCCTCGCTCGACTTCTGTCGCGAGATGGACTTCGCGAAGATGCACGTCTTCCGCTACTCGAGGCGCCCGGGCACCCCGGCCGCCTCGATGGACGGCCAGGTCCCGCCCGCCGAGAGCGCCCGCCGCAGCCGCCTCATGCGCTCGCTGGCCGACGAGATGCGCCTCGGGCAGGCCCGCCGCCTCGTGGGCACCGAGGACCTGCTGCTGGTCGAGCACCCCGGCCGCGCGGTCACCTCGGGCCTGTTCGACGTCCTCGTCGACCCGGCGCTCCCCGTGGGCTCGCTCGTGCGCGCCCGGATCGGCGGCATCGACGCGCGGGGCACCCTGCTGGCCCGCTGAGCCCCCTTCGCGGTTGGGCTATCATCTGGTCATCCGTTCGCGAGGAGGCACACGTGGGCAGCGCACGACAGCGCATCGAAATCCCCGGGGCAGTCGACCCGGCGGCCCTGCTGGGGACCGCCGACGCCGTGCTGCGCCGGCTCGAGGCCGCCAGCGGCGCCGACGTGTGCGTCCGCGGCCGTCGCGTGCTCGTCT
>CALCDK010000057.1 GCA_937900605.1 uncultured Olsenella sp. | reverse complement strand
GAGCCGCTTCGGGAGCTCCGACGTCATCACCTACCCGAGCGCCTAGGCCGCCGGCGGCTCGTCGTCGGCCGGGAAGCGCACGCCCATCTGCGCGCGGGCCTCGTCCATGACCTCGAGCGACGCCACGCTCACCTCGCCCATCCCCCGCACCAGCTCACGTGCGGCGGCGTCGCCCGCCACGGCCGCCGAGAAGTGCCGCGCCTCGCAGGCCATGTCGAGCTCCGGGGCCCCCACGCCCAGCGGGCGGGTCTCGGACTCCCCCTCCATGCGGAAGACCATCCCGTGGTCCTCGTGCTCGTGGACGCGCAGGCCGACGGGGCACGACACGTTGTCCCACAGCAGCGTCGCGCGCTCGCCGGCCACCTCGCACGGGCACAGGCCGTCGTCGCACTTGCCGAAGGAGAGCCCCACGACCTTGTCGCCGTAGCCCAGCAGCACCTCGCCGGCCAGGTCGACGGTCGCGTAGGGGTCGTCGGGCGCGGCGCCCGGGACCCGCGAGAGCACGCCGAGCGCCCGGACGTCCCTGGGGCGGCCGAACAGCGCCACCGCGGGCTCGACGCAGTAGACCCCCAGGTCCATGAGGGCGCCGCCCGCCATGCGCGGGTCGAAGACCGCGATGCGCTCCCCCGCCATCAGGCGGGCCATGCGCGAGGTCACCTTGGAGAAGCGCAGCGTCGCCTGGCGCACCGACCCGAGCTCCCCCACCGCCTCGCGGATGGCCGGGAAGGCCGGCACGTGCAGGTTGCGCATGGCCTCCATCACCACGACGCCGTGGCGCTCGGCGTTTGCGAGAAGGGCCCTGGCCTGCGCCGCGTTGGCGCACAGGGGCTTCTCGACCAACACGCTCAGGCCCGCGTCGACGAGGCGCATGGCCTGCGGGAAGTGCAGCGCGTTGGGCGTGGCCAGGTACACCGCGTCGACGTCGCCGAGCGCGCAGAGCCCGTCGAGCGACGAGACGAACTCGCGCGCGCCCAGCGGCCCGCCGAACTCGCGGGCCCGCCGCGCGTCGCGCGAGCAGCAGGCCACGAGCCGCGCGCCCCTCACGTGCGCGAGCGCATCGCAGAACCTCCGGCAGATCTCGCTCGTCCCGACCGTCGCGAACCTCACGTCGCCCATGGCGTCCCCTCTCGTCGTCCCGATGGCCCGCATTCTACCCCGGGGGCGCCTTGCGGCCCCGCGCGGCGCCCGGCCCGGCCGCCGAACGGCGCTACTTCCGTGGTGAAGGGCGCGCGCCCGGCCCCCCGGGCCGCCGGCGGGCTATCCTGTTGCGCAAACAACGCGAGATTGGGAGGCACATGTACGAGTACGAAGGCCCCGTGCGCTACAGCGAGTGCGACGAGACGGGCCGTCTCACGATCGTCTCGATGGTCAACTACCTGCAGGACGCGTCCATGCTGCAGGCCGACGAGCTCGGCATCGGGCTCCAGTGGCTGCGCGACGAGAGGATCGGCTGGATTCTGGGCGCCTGGGAGATGCGCGTCGGCGAGCTGCCGCGCTGCGGCGAGCGCATCCGCGTGCGCACCTGGTGCCACGAGATGAGCAGGACGCACGCCCTGCGCTGCTTCCAGATGCTCCGCGAGGACGGCACCGAGGTCGTAGGCGCCGAGTCGCAGTGGTTCGTCTTCGACGGCGCCACCGGGCGCGTCTCGCGCATCCCGGAGAGCCAGCGCGCCTACCTCGAGGACCGTCCGCGCCTCGACCTGCCGCCGCTCGAGCGCAAGCTGCGCTGCGAGGGCGAGGGCACCCCGTGCGAGCCCCTCGTCGTGCGCGAGCAGAGCCTCGACACCAACGGCCACGTCAACAACGCGCAGTACATCCTGTTCGCGCAGCAGGCAATCGAGTCGCTCGGGCGAGAGGTGCCGCACGGCCGCATCGCGGTGCAGTACCGCAGGATGGCCTGGCTCGGCGAGACGCTCGTGCCGGTGGTCCACCCCGCCGACGGCGGCTGGACCGTGTGCCTGCGGGGCGACGACGGCGAGGCCCGCGCGATCGTGCGCCTCACGGGGGGCGAGCGCTGATGGCCGGCGAGAGGCGCGTGGTCGAGGTCGCGGGCGGCATCGTCTACCGCGACGGGAGGGTCCTTGCGGCCCGCAGGGCCTCCGGCGAGCTGGCCGGGGGCTGGGAGTTCCCCGGCGGCAAGCTCGAGGCCGGCGAGACGGTCGAGGACGCCGCCCGCCGCGAGCTCGACGAGGAGCTCGGCGTCCACGTGGGCGTCGCGTGGCCCTACGACGAGGTGACCCACGACTACGGCGAGACGCGCGTCCACATGACGCTCGTCGTGTGCCCCCTCGCGCCCGGCGAGGAGCCCGTCGCCGACCCCGCGGTCCACGACGCGCTGCGCTGGTTGTCGCGCGAGGAGCTCCTCGACGTCGAGTGGGTCGCGGCCGACGAGCCCGTGGCCCGCAGCCTCGGCACCTTCTGGGACGCCACCTTCGACCCCGTCCACCTGTAGCCCGGCGCCACGCGCGCCCACCAGACCCCAAAGGAGCAGCATGCACGCAGACAACGACGGCGCCCGCCGCGCGGACGTGGCCCACGTCGAGGGCCCCAGCGCCACGAGCTCCCCGGACAACCAGGACTCCGGGCCCTTCGCGTACGTGCTCGTGGCCGTCGTGCTCGCGCTTCTCGTCTTCGTCCCCGCCTCGATGGGCTCGTGCGTCCGCTCGGTCGGCCGCGCCGGCCTCGCGTGGCGCGACTACGCCGGCGCCGAGCCCGTGGTCGACGAGACGGGCAGGCCCCTCGGAGCCGACCGCACCCCCGGCCTCGACGGCGGCCACGACCTCTACAACTCCTAGACGACCGCCGAGGAGGCAGACCCATGAGCAAGGCCGACGAGCTCTTCGTGTCCATGTGCCAGGACATCCTTGACAACGGCACCACCACCGAGGGCGAGCGCGTCCGACCCCACTGGGAGGACGGCACGCCCGCCTACACCATCAAGCGCTTCGGCGTGACCAACCGCTACGACCTGCGCGAGGAGTTCCCCGCGATCACGCTGCGCCGCACGGCCCTCAAGTCCGCCATGGACGAGGTCCTGTGGATCTACCAGCGCAAGTCCAACGACATCCACGACCTGCACAGCCACATCTGGGACCAGTGGGCCGACGAGACGGGCTCCATCGGCAAGGCGTACGGCTACCAGATCGCGCAGGTCTCGCACTACCCCGAGGGCGACTTCGACCAGATGGACCGCGTCCTGTACGACCTGCGCCACACGCCCTTCTCGCGTCGCATCATGACGAGCACCTACACCTTCGCGGACCTGCACGAGATGAACCTGTACCCGTGCGCGTACGGCGTCACCTACAACGTGACCCACGACCCGGCGAGCGGGCGCCTGGTGCTCAACATGGTCCTCATGCAGCGCAGCCAGGACGTCCTGGCGGCAAACAACTGGAACGTCTGCCAGTACGCCATCCTGCTCATGATGGTCGCGCAGTCCGTCGGCATGGTCGCCGGCGAGCTGCTCCACGTCATCGCCGACGCCCACATCTACGACCGCCACGTCGACGTGGTCCGAGAGCTCATATCGCGCCCGCAGCACCCCGCGCCCAAGGTGAGCCTCAACCCCGACGTGACCGACTTCTACGCGTTCACGACCGACGACCTGATCGTGGAGGGCTACGAGCACGGCCCGCAGGTCAGGGACATCCCCATCGCGGTGTAGGGAGGCTGCCATGGCATGCAGGGTGAGGGCCATCGTGGCCGTCTGCGACGACTGGGGCATCGGCATCGACGGCCACATGCTCGTCTCCAACCGCGAGGACATGCGCCACTTCGTCGCGCAGACCGTGGGCCACGCCGTGGTCATGGGGAGAAGGACGCTCGACGCCATGCCGGGCGGACGCCCCCTGCGCGACCGCCGCAACGTCGTGCTCACGCGCGACCCGGGCTTCTCGCGAGAGGGCGTCGAGGTTGCACACGACCTCGACGAGGCGCTGCGCATGGTGGCCGACGAGGACGAGGCCTGGGTCATCGGCGGCGGCCAGGTGTACCGGGAGGCGCTGTCCCGCTGCGAGGACGCGGTGGTGACGCACAACCACTGCACGCTTCCCGCCGACGCGCGCTTCCCGGACCTCGGTCGCGAGCCCGGCTGGCGCCTCGAGCGCACCTGGGGCGCCTCGCAGACCCCCGAGGGCGTGGCGTTCGAGTTCGCCCGCTACGTCAACGACGGCCTCGGCGCGTAGCCGCTCCGGGACAAAGCGCACGACAGGCAGTTGCGCGCGAGAGGGCCCCGACCGCACCTGACGGCCGGCGCCCTCTGTCATGGCGCGACATGGCTGGTGCGTGCGGCGAAAGGCGCGTAGCGCGGCTACTGCTGGGCCGCGACGCCGAACCCGTTGACGACGTCGGTCCCGCCGTACAGCGCCGAGAAGAACGCCGCATCGCCGGAGACCTGAGGTGCCCAGTCGCCGTGGCCGTCCTTGGCGAAGCCCACCTCGACGGTGGTCGTGACCGGCTGCGCGTTGGCCAAAAGCGCGTCGAGGGTACATTGGGCCAGGCGGTCGACGAGCGCCTGGCGCCCGCCCTCGGCCAGGAGCTGCTGGCCCTCCTCGCCATCGAGGACGGGCTGAAACTGGGCCGCAGCGACGTCGAGTGCCGCGGAGAGGCTCTGGTTGGTGATGGTCACGCTCGCCGTGGCGTGGTCCTTCTCGACGCTGACGTCTCCCACCTCGAACGAGAGGTTGGCCATGCAGGCGCGGTGCCAGGCGTCGACGTCGACGCCAGCGGCGGCGAGCGCCTGCGAGGTGACCGGGTCGCCAAAGTCGGCGGAGGCCCAGGCCTGGCGCTGCGCCTCGTCGGCGTCCTCCCCCACCGGAACGTAGGACTCCATGAGCGACGTCGCCAGGGCCCGCACGCGGCGGGCATCGGACGTGCAGCCGAGGACCACGCCCACCACGACGACCAGTGCCACGACGGCGCCCACGAGCGCCACGATCCTTCTGTTGTCCCTCACGCGAGACCTCCCTTCTCGTCGAGAAGAGCTTAGCGCAGCCGCCGCCCGAGCGGGCACGGCACGCGTCCGCGCACAGGCCACGCGCACAGGAGCCGGACGGGCGCGGGGGCCGGCAGGCGCGCGGGGGCGGCGAACGTCGACACGCGTCACCCACGCACCAAAAAGGGGCCCGTCGTACAGGCGACGGGCCCCAACTCAGTCATGCGCTCCCTGGAGCGGGAGTCCTACTCGTAGTCGTTGGCGACGTCCACGAAGCTCGAGAGGAGCTCCTCGGAGTCCTTGCGGCCACGGGAGAGCTCGGCGGCCGCGACGACGGGGACGCAGTACATGATCTTCTGCTTGGGCATGTCGGCCCTCTTGGAGTAGAGGTCCAGGTACGCCTCGGCCTGCTCGGGGTGGTACATCTTGAGCAGGATGTAGGTCATGCCGGCGTCGGCCTGCGGCAGGCCACGGGTGACGTGGGTCCAGTCGCAGACGTACAGGGTGCCGTCCGGCGTCACGATGACGTTGGACGGGTTGAAGTCGCCGTGGCACAGGGCACGGCCCGAGCGCATGCGGTCGGCGCGCATCTGGAGGTCGTAGCGCTTCGTGGGGTCGAGGTCCCTGACCTTGGCGATCATGGACACGAGCTTGGCGTCCTGTCTGTTGAGGAGCTCGGGCGCCTCGGTGCCCTGGATCTCGAGCTGGAGGTCGACGAACGTGCGGAGGAGCTCGTCGGCCTTCTCGCCCTGCGCGGCGTCCATGAGCGAGCGCAGGGTGACGCCCTCGACGTACTCGGTCGACAGGGCCCAGGAGCCGTCGGCGAGCTGGGAGACCTCGAGGACCCTGGGGACCCTCACGCCCGCCTCTGCGACGCGGGCGAGGTTGAGCGCCTCGTTGAAAACGTCGCTGGCGGGCTTGGAGGCCTTGAAGACCTTGACGACCCTGTTGCCGTCGACGTAGACGACCTTGTTGTGGCGCTCGACGACCACCGTCTTGCTGTCAGTGAGTTCCATTGCTGCCTCCTTCTGGGCAACGCGAAACCTGATGGGCTAGTCCTCGTAGGAGCTGGGCTCGCGGCCGTAGAAGGCATCGAGGTAGAGCTCCTTGATCTCGGAGATCAGCGGGTAGCGCGGGTTGGCGCCGGTGCACTGGTCATTGAAGGCGTTCTCGGACATCTCGTCGAGCGTGGCGAGGAAGTCCTCCTCGGTGACGCCGAACTCGGCGATGGTCTTGTGGACGCCGACGTGCTCCTTGAGCTCCTCGATCTTGGCGACGAACTTCTCGAAGACGTCTCGGTCGTCGGTGCCGACGATGCCGCAGAAGCGACCGGCCTCGGCGTAGCGGTGCAGCGTCTTGGGGTACTCGTACTGCGGGAAGGTGCCCATCTTGGTCGGGCGCTCGGCGGCGTTGTAGCGCATGACGCGGGTGAGGATGACCGCGTTGGCCCAGCCGTGCGGGATGTGGTGGTAGGCACCGAGCTTGTGGGCCATGGAGTGGTTGACACCCAGGAACGCGTTGGCGAAGGCGATGCCGGCCATGCAGGAGGCGTTGGCCATGTGGTCGCGGGCCTCGACGTCGTTGGGGTTGTCGTAGGCGCGCGGCAGATACTCAAAGACCAGCTTCATGGCGCGCAGGGCGAGTCCGTCGGTGTAGTCGGAGGCCATGACGGAGACGTAGGCCTCGAGGGCGTGGGTGAGCACGTCGACGCCGGAGGCGGAGGTGAGGCCCTTGGGCTGGGTCATCATGTTGTCGGTGTCGACGATGGCCATGTTGGGCATGAGCTCGTAGTCGGCGAGCGGCCACTTGGTGCCGGTCTCGGCGTCAGTGATGATCGAGAAGGGCGTCACCTCGGAGCCGGTACCGGAGGAGGTGGGGATGGCCACGAAGAAGGCCTTGGTGCCGCTCTTGGGGTACTTGTAGACGCGCTTGCGGATGTCCATGAAGTCCATGGCCATGTCCTCGAAGCGCTCCTCGGGGTGCTCGTAGAGGACCCACATGATCTTGCCGGCGTCCATGGCGGAGCCGCCGCCGATGGCGATGATGCAGTCGGGGTTGAAGGCGCGCAGCAACTCCAGGCCCTTCAGGCAGTCCTGCAGCTTGGGGTCGGGCGAGATGGACCAGAAGCTCGTGTGGGTGATGCCCTGCTCGTCAAGAGACGCCTCGATCTTCTTGGTGAAGCCAGAGGTGTAGAGGAAGGAGTCGGTCACGATGAAGGCGCGCTTCTTGCCGTAGACCTCGGAGAGCTCGCGCAGGGCGACGGGCATGCAGCCCTTCTTGAAGAAGATCTTCTCAGGGGTACGGAACCACAGCATGTTCTCACGCCTCTCTGCGACGGACTTGATGTTGAGCAGGTGCTGGGGGCCGACGTTGCCGGAGACGGAGTTGCCGCCCCAGGAGCCGCAGCCCAGCGTGAGGGAGGGAGCCATCTTGAAGTTGTAGAGGTCGCCGATGCCGCCCTGGGAGGAGGGGGTGTTGATGAGGATGCGGCAGGTCTTCATGGCCTCGTAGTGACGGGCGATCTTGTCCTTCTCGTTGACGTCGACGTAGAGGGCCGAGGTGTGGCCGTAGCCGCCGTCGGCGACGAGG
>CALCDK010000056.1 GCA_937900605.1 uncultured Olsenella sp. | reverse complement strand
AGCCGCCGCCGGTCCTGACGCAGAACGCCTCGAACCCGGCGGATACCTTGCCGGCGCCCGCCTTCATCTTGGCGAAGGTCCCGCCGATCAGCTCGGATTTCGCCCAGGAGGCGAACTCGGCGCTCGTGCCGTGCGTGGCAGCCGACTCGGACCCCGAGTAGGCGTAGGCGATGAGCACGTGGCTCGCAGCCGCGTACTTGGCGTCGTCCCAGCCGCCGCCGTCGTACCAGCTGCCGGGGAACATCGACGCGTCGAAGCCGGGAGAGCCGAACGAGTACCAGATCGCCGCCGTCACGTCGCCGCTCGGCACGGGGCTCGTCGAGTAGGAGCCCGGCGCGGGCGTCGGGGACGAGGGCTCGGCGCAGTAGGCGATGTTGCCGTCGGCGCTCATCCACGTGGTGGCGAAGCCGCCGTATGGGATCTTGCCGCCGATGGACACGTCTACCGTGCTCGGCGCGGCGTAGGCGGGCGAGGCCGCCACGGAGGCGAGCAGCGCCCCCGCCGCCAGGATGAGCGCCATGGCGCATCGGAGGAGCTTTTCCTGCAGGGTGCAGTCTTTCGCTGCGTTCATCTTTCCGCCTCCCTATCTCTCGACGCTTCGCCGTGCGCGGGGCGCCTCATGCTCGGCGGCGCGGCTCGCCTGGCGGGCGTGCTCGGCGCGCTCCGCGAGGTAGCGCGAGCGCCCTGCGTCGACGGCCTCCTTGAGCTGCGCCGGCATGACCTTCACGGTGTCCTTGACCGCGCGGCCGCCCTCGTCGAGCTCGGGCTGGCCGTCCGGGCCCATCACCGTCTTCCTCAGCCACACCTCGCGGTTCGCGAGCAGCGGTATGTCTCTGAAGTCGGCCCCCTTGAAGCGGCTTTCGTTCACGAACATGGGGCTGAACTCGTAGCCTCCCACGTCCACGCCGTCGACGACGGTGCCCTTGGGAAGGGTCGCCGAGTTGAAGGTCCTGGCCTCGCCGGTCGCGCGGTCGGTGTACTCGATGCCCTCGCGCACGAAGCTCTTGTGCAGCGAGAGGTACACGTTCTTCCTCTCTTCCATGTCTTTCCTCCTTTTCGTTTTCGATCGGTCCTTGTCTTCATCCGTCGGGACGCGTGCCCCGGCGCGGCGCCCCTATCTCATGGCGACCGCCCCCTTCCTCGCTTTTCCGCTAGAAGCCGCTCACGATGTCGCGCGCCCAGGAGCCGCTCTTCACGAGGGCCAGGATGAGCAGCACGCACATGGCCAGGTACTGCAGCGCGTAGGTGAGCCCGTTCGCGACCGCGTCGGCCGGGGTGCCCGTCCCGGGGTTCGCCCCGGTGAGCCCGCCGAGCACGAGCGGGAACGATATGAGCAGCACGAGGATGATGACGCCGGCGATGCAGACCGCCCCGAAGCTCTTCAGGTAGCCAAGGCCTATCTGGCGCGTGGCGTCCATGCCGAGGAACGCCAGCGGGATCGGGGCGAACGCGGCCATGATGTAGAGCTGGAGCGCGCGGGCCCAGCAGACCACGAGGGCGACGACGTAGGCCGCCAGCACCACGACCCAGCTGATGAGGCTCACGATGAGCATGGCGATGAGCGACGGGATGTCGTCGTCGGTGGTGACGACGGACACCTCGGGCAGGTCGAGCGCGCCTCCGGCGCCGAAGAGCGCCTCGACGCGGTCGATGGCGAGCCCGCAGACCTCGTAGACGGATGCCATCAGGTCGAAGCTGTTCTGTATGAGGAACAGGAACACGGCGAAGAACACGAGGAGGAACACGACCTCCTTGACGCCGGGGAGGCTCTGGCTGCCGTCCATGCGCTGGGAGATCTCGATGAGCTTCAGGGTGAAGACCAGGCCGAGCACCCCGCACCCGATCGGCAGGATGGCCACCTGCCACACGCCCCGGGCGACGTCGTGCATGGTCAGGTCGCTCGAGCTCGTGAGCATGTGCGCGAAGTCGGCCGAGAGGATCCCGTTCGCGCCGATCGACCCGAGCACGCCCGTTTGCGCCTTGAACATCCAGTTGCAGCAGTCGCGCAGAAGGCCGCACAGCCAATCGTTGACGTCCCCGGCTATGTCGGCGTATGCCGGCTGCGCGGGGACGAGCAGGAGCGCGCAGAGGGCGAACGCCGTCGCGGCGGAGATGGCGAACGCCCTTCGGCGTCGCGCCTTGAGCGCCCCCATGGCTACATCGCCTCCAGCGAGCCGCCGCGCGAGACCACGGTGACCACCGTCGAGGCGGGGTCGTCGAGCGTGAAGGTCGTCGACGCGACGTTCCCGGCGTAGTCGAGCCACACCTCCTTGTCCCAGGTGGCTCCCGTCGCCTGCGGGGAAACCTCCGCCGCCTTATTGGCGACGATGTCCTTGATGTCGGCTGAGTCGGCGCCCAGCGCCTCGGAGAGGCGGCCGTCGATGCCGGTCACGGAAAACGCTCCCTCGCGTGCCTTCTGGGGCGCGTACGCCTGCGTCAGGAGGTCGCAGGCCAGGGTGCGGTTGCCCCCGTCGCCCGAGACCTGGATGAGAGACAGGCCCCCCGCCTTGTCGCCGGTTCCCTTGACGTCGATGGGCACGCTGAGCACGCCGCCGGCCTCGGAGGGCTCCTCGGCCGAGAAGAACCAGGCGCGCTCGGTGCCGCCCGCGCTCTCCACCATGGCGCCCTCGACGATCCGCAGCGTGGCGGTCGGGTCGTCGGCTCCCGTCCACACGGTGTTCCAGAGCGCCTCGGCGCCCGAGGCGGCCCCAACGGTTCCCGCGTCGGCGTCTGCGGCCCCGGGCGGCGTCTGCTCCTGGAAGCCGCCTTGCGCGCCTTCCTGCGGGGCGATGGCGCAGCGCGCCGCGCCCGCGCCGAGCGCCACGACGAGCGCCCCGGCCGCGACGGCTGCCATGACCCTTGACTTTCCCTGCATTGGTTTCTCCTATCTCGCGGTGAGCGCGCAGCTGAAGCTGCCGATGCCGCTCGCTATGCGGCACACGTCGCCCGCTCGCGGCTCGTGTATGTACCTGTCGTCGCCGATGTAGATGGCCACGTGGCCCGAGCGGTAGAGGATGTCGCCGGGCTTCGCCTCGGAGAGCGGTATGCGCCTGAGCTCCTCGTACTGGGAACCCGTGTAGTGGCTTATGCGGATGCCCGCCTGCGCGTAGCAGTACTGCGTGAGCCCGCTGCAGTCGAGGGCCTTGCCGGGGGTCGAGCCTCCCCACACGTAGGGCACGCCGAGCTGGCTGTACGCCGCCTCGACGATCGCGTTCCCGCTCGCGGATGCGTCCTTCAGGTCCTCGACCGTCATGGAGTCGAACCTGTAGAGGCCCCATTGCGCCATGATCGACTTCAGGGACTCGACGTAGGACGAGTCGGTCGCCCAGCCCGCGTCCTTGAGCCCCTCGGCCATCCTGTCCGAGTCGCGCCTCCCGATCGCCTCCCGGATGAGGGCGTTGCCCGAGTAGCGCTCGGCCTGCAGGAAGACCCTGCTACGGAAGCGGACGCACTCGGCGTCGCCGGTGAAGCGGATGAAGCTCGCCGTGATCTGGGTGTGCTCGCCGGGCACGTACTCCTCGCTGGTGGCCCAGTTCGCCTTGCCTGCGACCTCCGGGCAGCCCGCGTAGCCCGACCACCACTTCATGCCGAAGAGGTTGTGGTCGCGCTCTGCGAGCCGGCTCATGCGGTCGCCCTGCCCGGACTCCTGGATGATCTGCGCGATGGTGCAGCCCGCCGGGTGCCCGTACTCCTCCTGGCACTCGAGCGCCGCCTCGACCATCTCGTAGGTGATGTAGGGCGGCAGCCCCTCGAGGCCCTGCTTGGAGGCCGCGTCGTCCCAGAAGCCGAACAGCGCGCTCAGCAGCTGCGCGACGGCGAGCGCGCATGCGACGAAGGCCACGATGCCGGCCACCGCCCCGAGCAGGGCGGGCGCCGCGCCCGAGACCGCGCCCGCGATCGCGGAGGCGGCGCCCTTCGGCCCCGCGGCTCGGGCCGCCTCGCCCGACGCCTGCGCGGCCGCCTGGGCCGCTTGATGCTTGGCCGGGGCGGTCGCGCCGGCTGCCTCGGGGCCGCGCGCGCCTCCCTTGGGGGCGCCGAGGGCGGTCGCCGCCTTGCGGCTGCCTTGGGCTGCTTTCTTCGCCTTCCTCTGCCGCAGCCTTCCCGCGGCCTTCTCGGCCGCACGCCCCGCGTCGTACATGCCCGAGGCGCCCTCGAGCTCCTCCGAGTCGTCGAGCTGGGAGACGGCCTCCCGGGCGATCGCCAGCCTCGCCGCATCGACGCGCGAGCGCATCGCTGCCGCCGCGCGCCGGTCGCCGGCTGGTTGGGACAATTTGTCCCCGAGCCCGCCTTCCGGCGCGTCGGGCCTGGAAGGGCGCCCCTTCGCCGTTGCGGCGGGGCCTCCCGCCTCGTCGAGCGGGCCGGCGCCCTCCGAGACGTTTCCCAGGGCGTCGCGCTCGGTCTCCGCGACGTCGCCCGCGGTGAGCACGTCGCGGCGCTGCGCCCCGACCACCTCGAGCATCCCGCCGCCCTCGCTCGGGCCGGCCATTCCTATTCCTCCGCCTCTCGCGCCGCCCGGCGCATCTCGCGCTCGGCGACCTCTGCGGGCTTGGTGTTCCACAGGTCGTAGAGCGGGCCTTTCGGGAAGTCGTCGGTGATGGGCACGCGGATCCCCGCGCTGATGAGCAGCCCCTCGCCGGGCTTGACGGCGTCGCCGATGTAGCCGCGCTCCGTGGCGGAGAGCTGGAGCATCTCCGCCCATGCGTCGAGGTCGGCGGTGGACTGCTTGTGCAGCAGGAAGAACTCGGAGTTGAGCACCATGTCGCGGGCCTCGGCGTTGGCCAGCATGTGGCTCGTGTTCTGGCTGATGCCGGTGCAGATGAGGCCGAACTTGCGTCCTTCGCGCCACAGGCGGGCGAAGTACTCGACCACCGTCGGGTGCGCGAAGAGGCTCTGCACCTCGTCGATGTAGAGCCAGGTGTAGTTGGGGCGCGGCGGCGTGACCATCACGCGGTTGCGCACCATCTCGAGCGCCGTGATCATGCCGAACACGCGCATGTTCTGGCCGAGGCCGTGCATGTCGATGTTGGTGATGCGGTTGTCGAGCGCCACGTTGCTCTGCCCGTTGAAGAAGGAGAAGGCGCCCTTCACGTAGCGCTCGTAGCGCAGCGCGATGTCGGCGGCCTCGGTCTCGGGCTGCGCGAGCAGCGCCGCGTGGAAGTCGCCGAGCGTGGGCAGGCGGCCGTCCCTCGCGCACTCCCGGTACGCCTCGCCGACGCAGCGCGCGATGATCGAGCGGTCGCGCTCCGGCAGGCCCTCGCGGCCCTCGGCCATGAGCGCGCTCGAGAGCGCGAGCACCGCGTCGGTCTTGTACGCGAGCTTGGCGGCGTCGGCGCGGTCCGCGACGTCGGCGGTGTCGAGGGGGTTGAGCACCGCCGAGCATCCCGGGGCGAGCTCAACGTTCGCGCCGCCGAGCGCGCCGACGAGGTTTCCGTACTCGCCGGCGGGGTCGAAGATCACGACCTCGTCCTCGGGGTGCGCGAGCACGGTGTTGGTTATCTCGCGCTTAACCGAGAAGCTCTTGCCCGAGCCTGGCTTGCCGCACACGAATCCCATGGGGCTCGCCAGGCGCTTGCGGTCGCACAGCACCAGGTTCCCGCTCTCCTTGGACTGCCCGTAGTAGCCTCCGCCCGCCTCGTCGAGGCTCTGGCTCGCGAAGGGCATCTGCATCGCCACCTGTCCCGTGGTGAGGTAGCGGCTCACGGTGACGTGGTTGTCACCGAGCGGGAGCACCGAGTTGAGAGCCTGGCGCTGCCGGAAGTGGAGCGGCTCGAGGCCGATCGTGCAGCCCTGCGCGACGCTCGTCACCTGCTGCACGCGGCGGTCGAGCTCCTCGAGGCTGTCGGCCCAGGTGTAGACGAGGCCCGTGTAGACGAACAGGCGCTCGGACTTGTTGCGCAGGAAGTCGAGCAGCTCCTCGGCCTCCTCCTTCGAGAAGCGCAGCTCGGGCGGCAGGATCTGGTAGTCGTAGCCCTTCTTCACGGCGCTCATCTGCTCGTCGATGATCTCCTTGTCCATCCAGTCGATCTGGCGCTTCACGAGCGCGAGCGCCTCGCTCTGCGCGATTGGCTGCACGTGGAGCGTCACGTTGAGCGGCAGCGGCAGGTCGATGATGGAGGCGAGGTAGGTCTCCTCGATGACCGACCCGAAGCTGCGCACGGCGAGCACCGCGCCGTAGCGCCCGTCGCTGCAAAAGCAGTCCGACCTGCCCTCGGGCTTGAAGTCGAGCGTGGAGGGCATGACGAAGTCCTTCGTGCGCGCGCCCGACGTCGGGGACAATTTGTCCCAGGAGAACTCGAAGCGCGACCCCGGGCGCAGCTGCCCCTGCAAGAGCTCGAGCCTCTCGGCGCCGTCGAGGGCGCGCGACGAGCAGCGTATGCGCGCGAGCGTCTGCTCCACGTCGCCGCGTATGCGCGCGAGCTTGGGCACCGCGGCGTCGACGTCGTCGGCGCCCACGGCGTAGGTCAGGTAGCGGTGGCGCACGAGGTTCGAGACGCCCTCGCGCATCTTGTCGTTGAGGATGCGGTTGTACTCTTCGGCGAGCCCGGCGGTGGCGCGCTCGCCGGGCTCGAAGAAGACCTTGCGGCCTACCTCGTCTGCGGGGATGGGCGCGTTCACGACCTGGAGCTGCACGTGGGAGTCCGCCGGGAAGTAGTTGAACAGCGAGCTCATCACGGTGAAGGCCGTCTCGCGCGCCTCCTTGCGCGCGGATTGGTAGCTGATGTCGGAGAACTCGATCGTCTGGCTGAACATCCCCGGCATCACCTGGGCGATTCCGTCCTTGTACATGGCGTCGTAGCCGACGTAGGCGGCCATCTCGCGCGAGCGGTCGCGCTCCCGGCGGCGCCTCTGCCGTTCGGCCTCCGCGCCCTTCGAGGCGTCCTTGCGCCCGCCCGTGCCGCCGAGGAGCAGCCCGAGGGTGCTCGGGCGCTTCGGCCTATTCTCCTTGTTGGTTCTTGCTCGGCTCATAGAGCTCGGCTCCTTTCTTCCTGGCCCTGCGCCTCGCGCGTCGTCCCGGGCGGCCCGGGCGCGGCGAGCCCTCGGGGAAGCTCGCGGCGAGGCAGGGCTCGTACGCGAGCAGCTGCGGGGAGAGCTCGTGTGCCGCCAGGAGAGGCAGCAGCTCCTCGGCGCGCATGCCGAAGGGCCGCCAGAACCCGGCGAGCCAGAACGGCATGCTGCAGAGCATGATCGGGAAGGCCGCGTCCGCGACGTCGGCGTGCAGGCCCAGGTGGACGAAGGCCGCCGCCCCGACCGCGCTGCCGAAGCCGAGCGACACGCATGCGAGCGTGCGCAGGCTCATCTTCCCGACGATCTTCTCCTCGTACTCGCCGATGTCCTTCTGCACCGGTATCCGGAGCGCCATCCGCGACGCCCCCTATGCCGGCAGCCAGGACGTGTCCAGCTGACCGAAGTAGACCGACGCGGCGATGATGATCGCGCCGCCGGCGATGGTGGAAATGGCGGTCGCGATCTGCGGGCCGCCCTGCTGCTCCCTGATGGCCAGGCCGAGCGAGACCGCTCCCCACACGACCAGGAAGCCGCCGAGGAAGGTCACGCAGCCCGACACGAGCTTGATGACGTTTGCGAGCATGCTGCTCTCCTTTGCTTTCGGTTGACGATGTTCCTTGCTGCTCCTCCCCCGCGGCGGGGGAGGCCCGCGACCGGCGCGGCCCCGTCACGAGGGGCCGCCCTTCCGTCTGCGGTACTCCGCGAAGTCGAACGGGCCGCGGCGCGCGGCCTCCTCGAGCAGGCGCGAGCGCGGGTGGCGCTCGAGCCGGTACTTCCGGTCCATGAGCGGCATGCACCCGTTCACGAGCACGAGCGCGTCCTCGCGCGGCATGCGCGCCACCTCGGCGGGCTGTATGAGGTCGCGCTCGGAGATGCCTCGGTTCACGGTTCGGGTCCAGCCGGCGCCCCGCGAGTCGCTCTGCGTCTCGCTCGCCACCGTCTGCTTGCCGGCCATCTTGCTGATCTCCTCGTTGGTCTCGTTCGCCTTGCCACCCAGGTAGAGCAGCGTGTCGCAGGCGTTCACGATGGTCTCGGCGTTGTTGTCGCCGTAGGTCTCCTTCAGCTGCGAGAGAGACTGGGCGATCATCGAGACGGCGATGTTCCGGCTGCGGGTGACGGCGATGGTCCGCTCGAAGTCGGGTATGCGCCCGATGTTGGCGAACTCGTCGAAGACGAAGTGCACCGTCGTGGGCAGCGAGCCGCCGTGCGCCTCGAGCGCCTCGGCGCAAAGCGCGCTCACGGCCGTGTCCATGAGCAGGGCGAACAGGAAGTCGAAGGTCGAGTCGGTGTCGCTCATCGACGCGAAGAGCGCGACCTTGGCGCCCTCGTCGCCCATGTGGGCGAGGTCGAGCTCGTCTTTGGAGGTGAGGTCGCGGACGGCACGGATGGACAGCGGCTTCAGGCGGACGTTGCAGCTCGAGAGCATCGACTTCATGGTGTCGCCGGCGGCGACGCGGAACTCGCGGTAGCTCGCGAGCGCGAAGTCGTCGGGCGGCGCCGGCTCGCGGACCTTGACCCACTCCCACGCGCCGTCCTCCTCGGCGAAGCCGCGCAGCGATCCGCCCTCCGCCGAAGCGCCGCCGCGCCTGACGTAGCGCTCGCCGGTCTCCAGCTCGCGGAACACCATGTCGAGCGGGCTCATGTAGCCCGGGTCGTCGCGGGCGTCGGCGAGCGAGAGCAGCGTGAGCAGCCCGTCGAGGTTTCGGTCGGCGGGCTCGCAGTGCATGACGAGGTAGGCCGTGAGCGCGGTGTAGACCAGGCGCTCGGCCTTCTCCCAGTAGGGGTCGCCCTTGTGGTCGGCCTCGCCCTCGGTGTTGGCGACGATGCCGCGGGCGAAGCGGATGACGCCCGCCTCGTCGCGTATGTAGGCTATGGGGTTGAAGCGCATGGAGCGCGTGAAGTCGATGGTGTCGAACGCGCGGATCTCGTAGCCGAGCTCCGCCAGCGCGCCGCCCATCTCGCGGATGAGCGTGCCCTTCGGGTCGGTCACGAAGAAGCTGGCGTTGGCCTGCAGGAGGTTCGGCTTGACGTAGTAGCGCGTCTTGCCGGTGCCGGGTCCTCCAACCACGAGCACGTTGTCGTTGGTGTCGGTGGAGAGGTCGAACCTGCGGCTCACGAGGCGGATGCGCGCGTTGTCGGTGAGGATGATGTTGTTGTCGGGGTCCTTGGGGTCGCCGAAGGGCGCGATGTCCTTGCGCGTGGCCCACCTGGAGCTCCCGTGCTCCTCGCCGTCGCGCCGGGCCCCCTTGGTCCCCAGTGAGCGGGCCCAGGCGAGGAGCGCGCCGCACGCGCAGGCGGTCCCGGCGCACAGGGGAAGCGCCTCCGCGGAGAAGACGCGCCCCGCGCGGAGCGCTGCCGGGATCGCCGCCATGGCGGCCTCCGGGTCGAGGATCGGGTTCGCGCCCGACGCCGCTATTGCCGCGGCCGCTGCATCTCCCATGGCGAACGCGGCTGCGGCCAGCGCGGCCGCCGCCTGCCACCTCATCTCTCGGGCCCCTCGATCTGGCGCGGGCCGCGCTCCCGGCCGATGTCCTGGCTGTGGGCCCTCGACGCCTCGCGCGCACGCTCCGCGCGCTCCGCCAGCCGCTCGGGCTCCTGGCGCCTCTCGGCTATCTCGGAGAGCCGCTCCCTTGCGCGATCGGCGGCCTTGCCCGTCTCTTGCTCCAGCTGGCGGAAGGCCTCGTCGACCTCGGGGGCGTCCTCCACCTTGAAGAGCAGCCAGTCGCGGCCCTCGCCGGGGATGATGTGGTGCTCGACCGACGCGGCGCGCAGCTTGTCGGAGACGACCTCCTTGATCGTCGCGTACTCGGGAAGCCCAGAGAGCTCCTCGAGGCTGAGCTTCGCGTAGGTCGGCGCGCCGTCGGCCGCGATGGCCTCGGCGCGCCCGCCGGCGATGGTCCCGCGGATCCCTGCGAGGCGCTCTGAGAGCTCCCTCGCGCTGCGCGCCATTGCCTCGGCGCCGGCCTCCTGGCCGATTCTCAGCATCCAGTCGAGCAGCTTGCCGCCCGCCTCGTCCCCGTAGTCGCTCGCCATCCCGCGCCTCCCTTCCAGTCGAGATGAAAAAGGGGCGCCTTCGCGCCCCGGTCGTCCCTATTCGGCCCCGACGGCCCTCTCGCGCGCCATTGGGGCGCGGGCTTCCTGCCCGGCGTGCGCGCGGCTCGCCTCGCGGGCGGACGCGGCGCGCTGCGCCAGCGGCTCGGGAGCCTTCTCGTGCAGATGGGCCCACTCGCCGCTGCGGCACTGCTCCGGCGTCGCCTCGCACATGTCGCGCATGGCGCGCTCGAACCGCTCGGGCTCCTGGGCGATGGCGCCGAAGCTCCAGCTCTCGAAGCCGGTCCACGCGTCGCCGTCGCGCTTGAGCGTCCACCACTCGTCGCCGCCGTTCACCTGCTGGATGAACGCGAGGTCGCGGTAGCAGAACCCCTGGCGTATGGCCCAGTTGCCCGAGCCCAGCGCCTCGCGGAGCCTGTCGACGCTCTCCGTGCGGGAGAACTCGTAGGGGTACTCCTCGAGGAACGGGTCGTCCTGCCAGTCGAAGCCGCCGACCTTGAGCCAGCCGTTCTCCTGGCACTTCTCCACGAGCTCTTCGTGCTCGCGGCCGGTTATCCTCTCGAAGCCGTCCATGGGCCCTCCGTCTTTCGTTTGTTGCTTGGCGGGCGGCGTCCTCGCGATGGGGGCACGGTGCGAGTCGGAGCAGGCGTGCGTGCCGGCGCGTCGGCGCCGCCCAAGACGTGTATAGCGATTTCGATTGCGGCAGAGAGCAGGGCCGCCCGCGATGGGTCGAGCTGGGTCGAGCCGTCCGCGCCTCCACGGGAAGCGCACAAGCTAGCTGCGCCGGCGCCTGTCCCTCTCGCCCAGGTAGACGGGCCTGCAGGTCTGGGAGATCCTGCTCGCGATCGCCTCTGCCGTTACGCGCTCGCCGCGCCTGGCGAGCCTGTCCGCAAGCGCGCCGGGCGCGTAGTTCGACGTGACGATGGTCGGGCGCATGTCCTCGTAGCGCGCGTCGAGCACGCTGAACACGGTGCCGACGGACCACTCGGTCGCGTCCTCCTTGCCGAGGTCGTCGAGCACGAGGACATCGCACTTGGCGTACCGCGCGACGGCCGCCTCGGTGCCGCCCTCGTCGAACGTGGCCTTCACGCGCTCGAGCATGCCCTTGGCCGTCGTGAAGGCGACGTCGTAGCCGGCCTCGGCGAACAGCCTGGCCATGGCGGAGGCGGCGTGCGTCTTTCCGGCGCCGACGCCCCCGTGTATGTAGAGCCCGGCGCCTCCGTTGCCGGCGAACGAGGCGATGTACTCGGCGAACTCGGGGCGGTCGGCCTCGGCGGCCCAGTAGCGCCTGGGGATGCCCGCGCGCGCGAGCGCCTTCTCCCGGCGGGCGGCCTCCTCCTTGGCGGCGAGGGCCGCGCGCCTTCGCGCCTCGGCCTCCCGCTCGCTGGTTGCGCCCTCGCACGGGCAGGGGGCGCTGGAGACCCAGGCGACCCTGCCCGCCAGCGCTGCGCCGAGCGGTTCGAGGGCGGCGCCGCAGTGCGGGCACGCCCTCGGCTCCGGCTCGTCGAAGGAGAGCCCGGCCGCCCGCGGGCCTGCTCCAGGGTGATGAGTCCCGCTTGGTCCATCAGGCGCCCCTTCCTTATCTTCTGAAGTCCTTGTTGTCCCTTTTGCTTATTGGGTGGCATATCGTCAGGGGTTTCCCTGTCATTTCGTCAGGGGTTCGGGCTGCAAACCCTGACGGTTCGTCACCCTTGTTCTCGGCGAACCCTGTCATTTCGTCACCCTTTCGCGTCTGGAACCCTGACGAATCGTCAGGGGTTGCCAGCGCTCCGGGTGGCAGCCTCTCGCGCACGATGCGATATCGCTTCGTGGCATGCCCGCGCGCCGGGACGTGCACACCGCATTCCTCGATGAGGCCCCGGTCGAGCAGGTCGCGGATGGCGCGGTGGGCGCTGCGCTCCTGCACGTTGAGGAAGCGGGCCAGGTTGCCCTTGCTCTCGAAGTAGTCGCACCCGCCGTCGCAGAAGCCGAAGATGCGCGCGTAGACGAGCAGGGGAAGGCCGGAGAGGCCCAGGTCCGCCATCATGAAGTGCCGTACCGCCGTGAACTCGCGCGGAGAGGGGCCGTCGCGCCCCTTCGGGCCTGCGGCCGCCATCGGCGCTAGCCCCTTCTGGGCGAGCCGACGACGCTGTTCCGCTCGACCCGTGCGACGAGCTCGTCGTGCAGCACGATGCCGTCGCGCGTCTTGCCGCCGATGTAGCGGATCGGGAACGGGTCGTCGGGGTCCTTGGCGAGCCGGTACATGGCGTCGCGGCTGATGTGCAGCATCGCGCACGCCTCGTCGGCGCCGAATATCGCGTTTGTCGATGCGATGAGCCTCACCTGGCTCCTGCTAGTGCTCTTGGTCATGGTCGTCCTCGAGCTCCTTTCGTCTCGAGGCTCCCTCGCGTGCCCGGCCGCGGGCGGCTCCCGGGGCGGTCGCCGCCGTCATTTCCTGCCGCTCCTCGACTCGATGTAGGCGTCCACTGACGCCCTCGAAACCAGGAGCTTCCTTCCGAGCCTGTACGAGTCGATCTCTCCCGACCAGATGAGGCCGTACGCCTTGTTTCTGCTCGCCCTCATGTACTCCTGCATCTCGATCACCGTCATCCACTCGTCGCGGCCCCGGTTGTCCTCGGGCGCGGCGCATTTCGTAGCGTGCGCCATGGTTCCTCCAATCTTTCCGCGCGATGCGCCTGCGCGGTCTCGTGTGCGTTTTCGCCTGCGCGACGATTGGACCGCCTGATTGCGGCTGGTACGCGCGGCGGAAGCGGGGATGGGTCGAGCTGGTCGGGCCTTCACGAAACGGCCATGAGCCGTACGCCTTAGCTGGCAGCTAAGGCCCTGAAAAGTAAAAGGCGCCCATGCGGGCGCCTGCCTAGGATCGAAGATTGTTCGGCTGTGGTCGGAATGCTCCTCTTCCGCGGTGCTGTCGTCCGGGGTCCGGCATCTGTCGTTCGCCTCTTCTCTGTCATCGCCAGGTCAATATGCGTTGAATCGATGCAGCAGGCGCATAAAAGCAAATGAAGGCCAAAGGCGCCCATTCAAGATCAGCCGCACGCAGGCGGGTATCGAAAGGAGGCATTGCCCTCCTAGAATGTCCTCTCTTCCCGCATGAACTCGGGGATGTTGGCATGAATGATGCCATCCCTTTGCTGAATGGGGACTGCGGTGGTGATCCTGGACCGAATCCATCCTACGCTGCTAGCAGACCCAAGTCCCTGCGGTACTGCATGGGGCTCCTGTAATCCAGGTCGCCCTTTA
>CALCDK010000055.1 GCA_937900605.1 uncultured Olsenella sp. | reverse complement strand
TAGCCGGTCATGCCGCTGCCGTAGAAGATGTTGTCGCCCAGGACGAGGGCGCACGAGTCGCCGTCGATGAAGTCCTCGCCGATGAGGAAGGCCTGCGCGAGGCCGTCGGGCGACGGCTGGACGCGGTAGCTGATGCTGATGCCGAGGTCGCTGCCGTCCTTGAGCAGGCGCTCGAAGTTGGGCAGATCGTCCGGCGTCGAGATGACCAGGACGTCGCGGATGCCCGCCAGCATGAGCGCGGACAGCGGGTAGTAGACCATCGGCTTGTCGTACACGGGCAGCAGCTGCTTGGAGGTGACCGAGGTCAGCGGGGCGAGGCGGGTGCCGGAGCCTCCTGCGAGAATGATGCCTTTCATCGTGCCTCCCGGGCCATGGGCGTTGCGTTCTGGGCGCATGTCAATCTCTTACTATAGCCCAGCTGGACTATCGAGCCGCCGCTCGCTCGAACGCCTCCTCAAGAAGAGCGGCGGTGGCGCCCCACGAGAAGCGCTCGGCCGCGCGATGGCGCAGCATCCGGGAGCGCTCGTCGGCCGCGACGGGCGCGTCGAGGAGGTCGAGCACGCCGCGGACGACGGACTGCGCGGAGGCGTCGGGCAGGATGGCGCCCATGCGAGGGTCGGCCACGACCTCGTAAGCCCCGCCGACGTCGGTCACGACGGGAGGGCAGCCGCAGGCCGCGGCCTCGAGCAGCGTTGTAGAGAAGCCCTCGGAGCGCGAGGGAAGGCACAGCGCCTGGGACTCGAGCGGCAGCGCCGCCACGTCGGGCGCGCCAAGCCGGCCGAGCATGCGCAGGCCGGGCCCCTCGGCGGCGCGGACCTCGTCGGCCAGGGGCCCGTCGCCGGCCACGGCGAAGGTGACGCCGCGCCCGACGAGCCGCGGGTCGCGGGAGGCCTCGACGAGCGCGGCCACGCCCTTCTCGGGAATGAGGCGGCCCACGAAGGCGACGAGCGGCGCGCCCGGCGCCAGGGCGAGCTCGGCGCGGAAGTCGCGGCCGGAGGCGGCGCCCACGTAGGCGTCGACGTCGATGGCGTTGGGGATCACGCCGCGCGCCTGGATGCCGAAGTGACCGAGCCAGCGCGCGGAGCTCTGCGATACACCGTAGTAGTCGGGGTCGTGGCGCCTGCCGAGCGCGGTGAGCGCGTCCTCCCACAGGCGCACGGCCGGGTCGAGGACGGGACTCGAGAACGAGAGGTACGCCGAGCCGTGGTCGAGGACCACGGGGGCGAGGCCGCAGGCGCGGGCGCAGCGCATGCCCAGCAGGGAGTGCGGGTAGAAGCGCGCGTTGACGAGCACGCCGTCGAGGCCAGACTCGCGCAGGCCGGACAGCAGTGCCCGACGGGCGGCGCTGGGGCGCGGCAGGGGCAGGCGGCCGGACAGGAGCGGCGCGCACGCAAGGCGCACGACGCGCACGCCCTGCTCGTCGACGACGCCCTCCCCCATCGACTCGGTGTCGTTGGTGACCACGGTCACGCGGGCCCCGCGCGCAACGAGCGTGCGGGCGACGTTGCGCGTGAAGGACTCGATGCCGCCGAGGTGGGGCGGATACTGCGCCGAGAAGAGCGCGTAGTGCGGAGCGGCCCCCATGGCTAGGCCTCCCAGACGTCGCCGTCGCCGAAGTCGAGCAACAGCGGCAGGTGAGTGTGGCGCTCCGACTCGGCCGGCAGCGTGCGCCAGTCGCCGTACATGTTGGCCAGGTAGCCCTCGACGTCGGAGGGGACGGGCAGCTCGTGGCCCTCGAAGACGGCCGTCTGCGTGTGCGCGACCTGCTCGACGGGGACGGGGGCCATGTCGGGCCACACGAGGGTGAGGCAGGTGTCACCCAGGCCCTCCGCACGGGCGAGCGCGGCGTCGAAGCGGTCCTGGAAGGCGGAGGGGTCGCGGTGGGCGGCGTAGACGAGGTGGTGCACCACGCGGCAGCCCGCCGACTCGACGGCGCCGAGCACGCCGTGGTGCGGCACGTTGATGGCGCCGGAGTGCCACAGGTACGAGAGCCTCTGGCTCGTCGAGGCGTCGCGCACGCAGCGCGAGCGCACCGCCGGGTCCTCCGGCAGGCGGTCGTACGGGAAGACGTCGACGAAGATGCCCTGCGGGCAGCCCGCCTCGCGCGTCTCGCGGTTCTCGAAGCGCGTCCCGTCACGGTAGACCTTGGCGAACAGGGCGGCGTAGCCGGGCGTGTTGCGCGAGGTGTGCAGCGAGAAGCCCTCGGGCAGGCCGTCGGCCGCGAGCTCGCAGAAGCGGTCGTAGTCCGGGCGCAGCATGCCGATGTCGATGTCATCGTCCCAGGGAATGAAGCCCTGGTGGCGCACGGCGCCCAGGCACGTGCCGCCGTCCATGAACCAGAAGATGCCGTTCTCCTCGCAAAAGCGGGCGATGGCGAGGAGAATCTGGAGCTCGGTGTCCTGCAGGCGCTCGAGCGCCTCTTGCCTGTTCATGCTTCCTCCGTTCGGTCGTGGTCGGTCGGGTCGTCCGGGGCGCGGGCAATGCGGGCCCGCGGCACCGGACGCAAGGGCCCCGGCCTCGGTGCCGGGGGCGGACGTGTGGGGTCTAGGGGCGCGGCGCCACGGGGGCCGGGAGCCCGCGCAGGCGCAGGGCCACGCGCGCGCCCATCACAAGGGAGCCCACCGCGTAGGAGACGGCGATGGCCAGGCTCGCGCCGTTCATGCCCTGGGAGTCGACGAGCAGCAGCGTGGCGGGCACGGCGACGACGCAGGCGGCGAGGTTGCCGAGCAGGGTGCCGCGCATGTCCCGCATGGTGATGAGCAGGTCGCTGAGGAAGGCCACGCACGCGGTGAGGGCAGAGCTCAGGATGCCGGCGTACATGAGGTAGCCGTACGGGACGATGGACGGGCCGAAGACGAGGGCCAAGAACCAGTCCCCGACGAGGGCGAAGACGACGGCGCCAAGGGCGAAGACGACGGCGAGGGCGCCGACCACCTTGGCGAGGAGCACGGCGAAGGCACGGCGGTCGCCGCGGTCGAGGTGCGTGGCGAAGACGCCCAGCAGCGGCGCGTAGACGTAGTTGGCGCACGCCTGGATCAAGACGATGGGCGTGCAGATGGACGCGTAGACGCCCAGCATCTGCTCGCCGGCGACCTGGCCGAGGTACTGTCGGGCGAAGGTGACGACGAGGTTGCAGGCGGCGATGCCCACCACGGCCGGAAGGCAGCGGCGCAGGAGCGTGGCGATGACGTGCCAATCGAAGTCCGGGCGCACGCTCGAGAGGCTCGCGGCGCGCCTCAGGTCGTAGACGACGACGGGGAACGTGGTGACGGCCATGGCGGCCACGGCGAGCTCGAGGCAGTCGGTGAGCGCCAGCACCGCCGAGAAGGACGTGAGGAACAAGACGCTGCGGGCCACCATGGACTTGCCGCAGTAGTCCATGCGCATGTGCTGCTGGTCGATGCCGTGCAGCACGTCGATAAACAGGTCGCCGGAGCGGAACAGCAGGTACAGGAAGACGCACGGCAGCGCTGCGGGCGCGCAGGTGGCCACCGCGTAGACCGTGGTGACGCCGAGGGCCAGCGCCAGGGTGACGATGCGCAGGGCGACGTACTGCCCCGAGGAGGTCTCCTCGTGCACGTCGGACACCTGGTAGGAGCGGATGCGCCACAGCGCGATGGGCGCGAACACGTTGGAGACGGCCATGGCCAGCGCCAGCGTGCCGGCGGCGTCATAGCTGGAGGACAGCCTCACCACCAGCACGGTGACGAGCCACTGGCATCCCGAGTACAGCAGGGACCCGGCGGTGTTCCAGGCAACGTTGGTCTTGATGGACAGCCCTGACATGCATCGCCCCTCTCGGCGCTCGATCGCACGGACGTCTATACGGTACGCCATCGTGCCGTGAGGTCCGCACGACAATCGCCCTCCGCCAGCGAACGGCCATGACGTTCAGAATGTGTGTGGATCGGCGGAAATTTGAATCTACGCTTACAAAGGGCTAACATCGTCTGCACCATCCACATCTTCAGGAGGTCATCCGATGTCCCTGAGCAAGAAGGAGTTCCTCGTCCTGCGCGAGGTCGCCCGCGACGACCAGCGCCTGACCCAGCGCGAGATCGCGCGGAGGTGCGGCATCTCCATCGGCGGCGTCAACGCCGCGCTGCGCTCGTGCGAGGAGTTCTGCCTGGTCGAGAAAGGCCGCGTCACCCCCGAGGGCCGCGCCGCCCTCGAGCCGTACCGCGTCGACAACGCCGTCATCATGGCGGCCGGCCTGTCCTCGCGCTTCGCCCCCATCTCGTACGAGAAGCCCAAGGGCGTCCTGCGCGTGCGCGGCGAGGTCCTCGTGGAGCGCCAGGTCCGCCAGCTGCACGAGGCCGGCATCGACGACGTCACCGTGGTCGTCGGCTACAAGAAGGAGTACTTCTTCTACCTGGCCGAGAAGCTCGGCGTGCGCATCGTCGTCAACCCCGAGTACGCCGCGCGCAACAACAACTCGAGCCTCATGGCCGTGCGCGGGCGCCTCGGCAGCACCTACGTGTGCTCCTCGGACGACTACTTCTCGGTCAACCCGTTCAACCGCTACGAGTACTCGGCCTACTACGCCTGCGTGCACGTGGACGGCCCCACCGACGAGTGGTGCGTCACCTGCGGCGCGCACGAGGTCATCTCCTCGGTCGCCGTGGGCGGGCGCGACGCCGACGTCATGCTCGGCCACGTCTACTTCGACCGGGACTTCTCGGCGCGCTTCTCGCGCATCCTCCAGGACGAGTACGACCGTCCCGAGACCGCCGGCAAGCTCTGGGAGAGCATCTACCTGGACCACGTCGACGAGCTTCCCATGCGCGCCCAGGTCTACCCCGACGGCGTCATCCACGAGTTCGACTCCCTCGACGAGCTGCGCGACTTCGACCCGCACTTCATCGAGAACGTCGACTCGAGCGCCCTGGACAACATCACGCGCGTGCTGGGCTGCGAGCGCGACCAGATCGCGGACTTCTACCCGCTCAAGCAGGGCCTCACCAACCTCTCGTGCCACTTCAGCGCCAACGGTCACGAGTACGTCTACCGCCACCCCGGCGTGGGCACCGACAAGCTCGTCGACCGCAGGGCCGAGTCGGCCGCCCTGCACGTGGCCCAGCGCCTGGGCCTCGACAGCACCTACGTCTACCAGGACCCCGACCAGGGCTGGAAGATCTCGCGCTTCGTGCCCGACTGCCACCCGCTCGACGCGCACGACCCGCAGCAGCTGGCCCGCGCCATGCACATGGCCCGCGAGCTGCACGAGCAGGACGTGACCGTCGACCGCACCTTCGACTTCTACGAGCAGGGCCGCGGCTACGAGCGTTCCCTGCGCGAGCACGGCCCCATCGAGATCGGCGGCTACGACGAGCTTGCCGACCAGGCGCGCCGCGTCAGCGAGCTCGTCCACGCGGACCACGCCCCCGTCTGCCTGTGCCACAACGACTTCTTCTCGCTCAACTTCCTGGTGGACGAGAAGGACCGCTGCAGCCTCATCGACTGGGAGTACGCCGGCATGAGCGACTACGCCAACGACTTCGGCACGTTCTGCGTGTGCTGCGAGCTGTCCAACGATGAGGTCGAGCAGGCGCTCGAGGACTACTTCGGCCGCAGGCCCACCGACGCCGAGCTGCGCCACAACCTGGCCCACGTGGGCCTGGCGGGCTGGTGCTGGTACGTCTGGGCCCTGCTCAAGGAGGCCGAGGGCGACGCCGTGGACGAGTGGCTCTACATCTACTACTCGTACGCCACGCGCTACCTGGGACGCGCGCTCTCGCTGTACGAGCGCGCCGGGGCGGAGGTGGCCCGATGAGGCACGGGGTCCTGAGCGGGGTCCTGTGGGGCCTGGACACCGTGGTCCTGGGCATGGCCCTCGCGCAGGCGCCCTTCGTGGGCACCGCCGAGGCCGTGGCCTTCGCCGCGGTGGCGAGCGCCTTCCTGCACGACGCCGCATGCGCGCTGTGGCTGGCGGTCTACATGGGCGTGCGCGGGAGACTGCGCGACACCCTGCGCGCGCTGCGCAGCAGGGACGGCCTGGTGGTCATGGCCGGGGCGCTTCTCGGCGGCCCCATCGGCATGACGGGCTACCTCGTGGCCATCGACAGCCTGGGGCCGGGCTACACGGCGATCATCTCGGCCTTCTACCCCGCCTTCGGGGCGCTGCTGTCCTTCCTCGTGCTGCACGAGAGGATGCGCCCCGGCCAGGTCGTGGCCCTGCTGTGCGCCGTGTGCGGCATCATGGGCATGGGCTGGATCACGGCCGGCACCGCAGGCGCGGACGTTGCCGACGCCGGACGCGGCCTGCTGGGCGCGCTGCTGTGCGTGGCCGGCTGGGGCTCGGAGGCCGTGCTGTGCGCCTGGGGCATGCGCGGCCAGGACATGGACGACCAGACGGCCCTGCAGATCCGCGAGACCACCTCGGCGATCGTCTACGGCGTCGTCGTGCTGCCGCTCTTCGGCGCCTGGCACTTCACCGCCGGCGCGGCCCTCACGCCGGCCGCCGGAATCGTGGCGCTGGCGGCGCTCGCGGGCACGGCCTCGTACCTCAACTACTACCGCGGCATCTCCGAGCTGGGTGCGTCGAGGGCCATGGCGCTCAACGTCTCCTACTCGGCATGGGCCGTGGTCTTCGGCCTGCTGCTCCTGGGCGACGTCCCCAGCCCGGCCGCCGTCGTGTGCTGCGTCGTGATCCTGGCGGGCACGGTGCTCGCCGCCTGCGACTGGGACGAGCTGTTCCGCCGTGGCACTTCTCGCAATGTATAATTGTCGTTCCTATCCACCCACCAGCACCGACGGAACCAGGTGTGACATGAGAGTCCTTGCCATCATCCCGGCGTACAACGAGGAGGAGTCGATCGTCTCCACCGTCGAGGAGCTCGTCTCCTCGGGGGCGCCCTGCGACTACGTGGTCATCGACGACGGGTCGAGCGACCGCACGCGCCAGATCTGCCTCGACCACGGGTTCAACCTCGTGAGCCACCCCACCAACCTCGGCCTCACCGGGGGCTTCCAGACCGGCGTGCGCTACGCGCTGGAGCACGGCTACGACGCCGCGATCCAGTTCGACGCCGACGGCCAGCACGTCCCGGCGCACATCGCACCGATGGTGGACGAGATGGAGCGCACGGGCGCCGACATCGTCATCGGCTCGCGCTTCGTCAACGGCGGCAAGTCCCTCTCGGCGCGCATGATCGGGTCGCGCCTGCTCACCGCGCTCATCCGCCTCACCTGCGGCAAGACCATCACGGACCCCACGTCCGGCATGCGCCTGTACGACCGCGCCATGATGGAGGAGTTCGCCCGAAGGTTCGACTTCGGGCCCGAGCCCGACTCGGTCGCGTACCTCATGCGCCACGGCGCCAAGGTCCGCGAGGTGCAGGTCCAGATGAGGGAGCGCGCCGCGGGCGAGTCCTACCTCAGCCTGACCCGCTCCATCGCCTACATGGCCCGCACGTGCACGTCCATCCTCCTCGTCCAGTGGTTCAGGTGATCTCATGAGCATCGCATTGAGGCTTACCCTGCTCGTCTGCTCCGTCCTTCTCGTCGCCGTCCTCGTGCGCAAGATCCGCAAGGCCGGCCTGGAGATCATGGACTGCATCTTCTGGCTGCTGCTGGCGGCGCTGCTGCTGGTCCTGGCCGTCTTCCCGGGAATGGCCACCTGGGCGTCCGACCTGCTGGGCTTCGACTCGCCCTCGAACTTCGTGTTCTTCGCCGCGATCATCATCCTGCTCGCGCGCACGTTCTCGCAGGACCGCAAGATCGCCCAGCTCAAGCGCAAGGTGATGGCCCTGGCCCAGCACCAGGCCCTCCACGAGGCGCAGCACCACGAGGCCGAGTAGCGCCTCGCCCGAACTTCTCGCCACCTGCGAGGTGGCCCAGAACAGGAAGCGCCCCCACGGCTCGCGCGGCCGTGGGGGCGCTTCCTCGTGCGACGGCAGGGTGCGACCGCGCGGGCCGGGCGGCGCGGACGGGATCTCCCGTGGGCGCTACCCGACGATGCGGTAGAGGCGCATGTCGCCCTCGGCGAGGACCACCTCGAAGCCCGGCGTGTGGTCGTCGATGCGGTTGAGTCCTCGCCACAGGCGCGGCTGGTAGGCGGGGAAGTGGTCGGAGTCGTCCTCGCCGTTGAGCAGCATTACGTAGCGGACGTGCTCGTTGGCCAGGGCGCGCCGCACGTTGGGCGAGTCGTCCATCCAGGCGAGCGAGGTCCGCAGCACGACGCTCTCCCAGGTCTCCCCCGCCTGCGCGTAGCCGCCCATGGACCGGTAGTAGACGTTGAGGCCGTCGACGCCATAGGCGTAGATCGAGCCGTCGAAGGGCATGTTGAGGACCACCTCGTCGGGTCCCACCAGGTCGAGCACGCGCCGGACGAATGCCTCCTCGCGACCCGTGTAGCCGCGCCAGGAACCGTAGCGGTTGCGCTCGGCGATCTGCATGGTGAGGTCGCCCAGGTCGCTCGTGGCGTCGACGGGAAGGGGCGCGCCGGAGGCCGCGCGGACGGCCGGGAAGAACGCCGCGGCCAGGAACAGGGCGCAGACGAGGCCCGCGGGGAGGTTGGCAGGGACGCGGCGGCCCCCGGGCAGCACGGAGTCGAACGCGCGGACGAGCAGGGCGCCCACCGCGTCGATGCAGACCTGCAGGCCCAGGGCCACCAGCGGAACGCAGAACACGACGGTCATGGCGGCAAGACGGTACGGGTCGGTGTACCAGAAGCCAGAGAGCAGGTGCTTGAGCGGCGTGTCCCCGCCCGTGACGGCGACGACGTAGAGCACCAGGGCCAGCAGGCACGACACGGACACCCAGCGCGTGCGGTCCGTGCGCCAGGCGGAGACGAACCCCACGACGAGCGTGACGGCCAGCACCGGCTGGACGTAGCCTCCCACGAAGGCGGCGCCGAAGACCTTGCCGAGCGCCTCGCCGAGGCCCTGCATGGGGGCCCAGAAGAACTGGACGACGTTCTGCATGAACGGTGCGCCGTACAGCGTGACCCACACGAGCGCGACCAGCAGCAGGAAGCCCGCGACGACCCAGGCGGTTCCGCGCGGGTGCGAGCCCCTGCGCCGACGCGAGGAGACGATGCGCCACACCAGGTAGGGCACGAGGAACACGCCGACGGCGAACACGGAGCTGGGCTGCGAGAGCGCCAGCGCGACGCCGCAGCACAGGAAGGCGAACAGGCACGCCAGGCGACGGCGGCGCTCGACGCCATGACCGCACAGGACCATGAACGTGCAGGCCGAGGCGGGAACCAGGCACAGCGAGAGCAGGTAGGGATAGAGCGACCAGCGGACGACGAGCGCCCACGGGAACGACCCGAACGCCAGGCAGCACAGGGCGCCGAAGGCCACGGTGCGCGGGCGGCGCGAGAAGACGACGGCGAGCAGCAGGCACATGCCGAGGGGGTAGACGACCGCGATGCCCACGGAGAGCACGACGTTGGCCGCGAGCGTGACGGGCACGCCGAGGACGTCCACGAGGAAGGCGCCGAGGAGGTGCCAGGCCGCGGGGTAGAAGCCGTTGCCCGAGGCGAACGGACCGACCTGGACGCCGTCGACGGCGGGATAGTACGTGGTGGAGAGGCTCGACCAGTTGCCCGACTCGGCCATGGACCGCAGGAGGTTGAAGTGGCAGACGTTGTCCCACGCCTGGATCTGCGAGGCGGGTCCGTCGAGGCCGCTCACGAAGATGGTGCAGGTGGCGAAGAGGCCCACCGCGACGAAGAGCCCCACGACGAGGAGCCCGCAGCGCGAGACCGGGGCGCTGCCGAAGACGGGGGCGGGCACGTCGCCGTCACCGGCGCCGCCGTCGGCGCTCTCCCCCTCGGCGACGCGCCGACGAAGGCGGGCGTCAAGGACGAGGCGCACCGCCACGCAGGCGAGGCTCGCGAGGAGCAGCGGCGCGGCCGCGATGCCCGCATGGCACTCGACGCCGAGGGCCCCCAGCACGATGCCGGTCGCCCCCAGGAACGCGATGGCCACGAGCGGGGCCATGCACAGCGCCTCGAGGCGAGGCGTGCCCAGGGCACGCAGCATCAGGGCGCCAGGCACCAGCAGCAGCGCGCACAGCAGGGCGAACGCTGCCCAGAACGACAACCACACCAGGGGGCTCCTCTCTCCGAGCCCGGGCGGGCAATCGGACGGACACGGGCCTCTCATGGTAGCGCATGGCGCAAGACGCCCCCGGGCATGGGGCCGTCCGGTCCCAAAGCGGTCCCGGACGGCCCATGACGGCTAGTCGACGACGCGGTACAGCCTCATGTCGCCCTCGGCGAGGACGACCTCGAGCCCGGGCGTGTCGTCGTCGACGTCCTCGATGCCCTCCCAGTCCTGGGGGACGTAGGGAGAGTAGTACGCCTGGTTGTTCTCGCCGCGCAGCAGCATCACGTAGCGAATGCCCTCGTCCTCGACGACCTGACGCACGCTGGGGTCCTCGCCGAGGCTCGCGAACGAGGCGCGCAGCACGGCGCTCTCCTCGCGCTCGTCCCCGGTGCCGTATCCGGACATGGAGCGGTAGTAGACGTTGAGGCCGTCGACGCCATAGGCGTAGATGGAGCCGTCGTAGGGCATGTTGAGCACCGGCTCGTCGGGGCCCACGACCTCGAGGACGCGCTGGACGAAGGCCTGCTCGTGCCCCGCATAGCCCCTGTCGGACACGCGCTCGCTCCAGAACGCGAAGTCCTCCGTGACCCCGGCGAGGTCGGAGGGCCACTCCTGCGAGTGGGGAAGCCCCAGGGTCGCCCTGAGGGCGGGCACGAACACGAGGCCCGCGAAGAGCGCGCCCACCGCGGCGACGGACACCCCGAGCGGAACCGCCACCGGGCGCCCGGCAACCGAGCGCGCGATGCGACGCAGGTGGGCGCCGAGAACGTCGGCGCACGTCTGGAGGCCGAGCGCCACGACCGGGATGGCGAAGACCACGCACATGGCGGAGGTGCGATAGGGCTCCGTGTACCAGAAGCCGGAGAGCAGGTGCTTTGCGGGCGTGTCGCCGCCTGTGACCGCGACGAAGTAGATCACGAGCGAGACGAGCAGCGACGCGGCGACCCAGCGGGCGCGGCGGGAGTGGAGCGCGGCCACGAGCCCGACGACCATCATCAGCCCGAGCACCGGCGTGGCGGCGCCCCATACGAAGTAGGCCCCGAGGATGCCGTCGATGGCCCCGGAGGGGGTCAGCATGGGAGGACGGTAGTAGCCCACGACGCCGCTCATGAACGGCGCGCGACACATGACGAGCCACGTGACGACGACGAACGCGAGGAAGCCGGCGACGGCGAGCGCGATGCGGGGGGCGCCCGCGCCGCGCTCCCTCAGGGCCGTGAAGATGCGCCAGACGATGTACGGCACGAGGAAGACGCCGACCGTGAAGACGCCGCTCGGCTGGACGAGCGCGAGGGCCGCACCGCCGCACAGGAAGGCGACGAGGGACGCGACGCGACGGCGGCGGGAGACGCCGTGCCCGATGAGGACCATGAAGGCGCTGGCCGTGGCGGGGACCAGGCACAGGGTGAAGCAGAAGGGCCAGCAGGCCCAGCGGACGCTCATGCCCCACGGGAAGGGGACGAAGGCGAGGCAGCACAGGGCCCCGAGCGCGACGGTGCGGAGCCTGCGGCCGAAGACCGTGGAGAGCAGCAGGCACATGCCGAGCGGGTACACGAGCGAGAAGGAGACCGCGTGGACGGCGTTGGCCGCGAGCGTGACGGGCACGCCGAGGGCGTCGACGAGAAGGGCGCCGAGCGCGTGCCACGCGGCGGGATAGAACCCGTTGCCGCCAACGAACGGGTTGATGCCCGACACCGCCGGGTAGTACGTGGTGTCGAGGCTCGACCAGTTGCCGGAGTCGGCCATGGACCTGATCAGGTCGTAGTGGCAGACGTTGTCCCACGACTGGAGGTTCGCAGCGGGGCCGTCGAGGCCCTTGACGAAGACGATGCAGGTGACGGCCACGCCGACGGCGACGTACAGCCCCACGACGGCGACCATGCGCCACGAGGGCCGGGGGCGGCCGAAGACGACCGCGTCGGACGGCGCGGGGCCCTCCCCGTCACCGCGGGCCCCGGACGCGCGCAGGCGCGCACGATGGTCCAGCCACGCCCGGACGCACGCGGCGACGACGGCCGCAACGAGCAGGGGCGCCACGGCGACGGGCGCATGGCACTCGATGCCCATCAGGTCGAGGGCCACTCCGGTGACGCCCAGGAAGGAGACGCAGACCAGGGGCGCCATGCACAGCGCACCGAGCCGCGACGTGCCGAGCGACCTCAGGAAGACCGCGCCCGGCACAAAGAGCAGCGTCGCCAGCAGCACGCACGCCACGCCAAACGAAACCCACACCGTCATGCTCCTCTCCCCGCCAGCCGTCGGACCGCGACGGCAAGATCGTCAGTAGCATCAATGTTACGCCATGCCTGGGACACAAATGGAATGGGGACTCCCCCCTACTCCCCCAGCGCCGGCTCCAGGCCCGCGGGCACCTGGGAGAGGTCCAGCGAGAAGGACTCGGCCACGGCGCGCGCCTGCAGGCGGCGCAGGCCGGCCCTGTCGTCGTCGCCGGCGGCCTTGTAGGCGTCCGCCAGGCGGTCGAGGGCCACCCCGACGTAGGACGCCACGACGTCGCCCATGCCCGACAGCACCATCATGGTGACGAGCGAGTCGGGGGCCAGGGCGAGGGCGGTGCGGTGGTCGAGCTCGAGCAGGTCGCCGATCTGGCGCTCGACGTCGCCGCAGGCGTCGAGGTCGCCCGCGAGCGCACGGCGCAGCGGGTCGCAGATGGTCTGGCAGAAGTCGTCGACGAGCTCGAGGATGTAGTCGCGCTGAAGCATGTGTCTCCTTGGGAGTGACGGACGGGACTGGGACGGCGGCCCTACTCGCTGCGCAGGGCCTCGACGGGGTCGCGGCGCGCCGCGGCACGGCTGGGGATGATGCCGGCGACCATGGTGAGCAGCACCGAGACGGCCACGAGCAGCAGGGCGCTGCCCAGCGGCAGCGACATGATGCCGGAGACGTTGTAGGTCTCGAGCACCCACGCGTTGACCGGGACGGACACGACGGCCACGAGCGCCACGGCGAAGACGCCGGCAACGAGGCCCTCGATGAACGTCTCGGCGTTGAAGACGTTGCCGACGTTGCGCTTGGACGCGCCGATGGCGCGCAGGATGCCGATCTCCTTCTTGCGCTCCAGCACGCTGATGTAGGTGATGATGCCGATCATGATGGAGCTGACCACCAGGGAGATGCTCACGAAGGCGATGAGCACCAGCGTGATCATGTGCACGATGTGCGTGACGCTGCCCATGATGACGCCCATGTAGTCCATGTACGAGATGGTGGCGTCCTCGTTGCCCGCGTCGGCCTGTGCCTGGTTGTAGCCCTCGATGGCGTCGGCGACGGCCTGCTTGGCCTCGAAGTCCACGGGGTAGAGCGACACGGCGGCCGGCGAGTCGATGTCGGCATAGCCGAGGGTGGCGAGATTGTTCTCGTACGTGAGCTCGCCGGCGTTGGCGTAGCTGCCCATGAGCGAGGCGAGGTCGGAGGCGTCCATGTCGAAGCTGACGGCGCCGGCCAGGGCCGTGGGGTCGACGCGAAGCGCAGAGCCCAGCTGCGAGAGCGACGAGCCCATCTGGCGCGCGACCTGGTCGACGACCCCGCGCACGCCGGCGGCGAGCTGCTGGCCCACGGCCCGCTCGACGTCGGACATGGCCTGGGAGAGGGCGCCCTGCAGGTACGGGGCGAGCGAGGCGCCCACGTAGTCCGAGACGACCTTCTCGACGCGCTGCCTGACGGGCTCGCCCGCCACCGCGTCGACCTGGGCGAGAATGGCGCGCACGTCGTCCTGCGCGAGGTACTGGCCCACGAGCTCGCCGACGCGCTGGGCGAAGTCGGGCGCGTCGGGGTCGAGGCCGGAGCCGTGCTCGGCCCACCAGGGCACGAAGCCGCGGCAGAGCTGCTCGGCGAGGCCCAGCACCTGGTTGAGCTGCGTGGCGTCGAGCGGCGGGTCGGCCAGCGCGTCCTCGACGATCCCGGAGACGTCCGGCACGGGCACGCCGGCCAGGATCGCGTCGAAGTCAACGGCGTCCGTCGCGGCCGAGAGGTCCGGGCGCACGCCGGACAGGTCGATCGCCGCGGGGTCGAGGCCCGGCAGCGCGGAGGGGTCGATCGAGAAGGCCTGGCGCAGGCGGGCCTCGTCGACGCTCACGACGTCGGAGAGCTCCACGCCGTGGCGGGCCTCGTCCTGCAGCGCGTCGAAGGTCTTGCCGGTGAAGACGTCGACGGCGGGGTCGGCGAGCTGCTGGACGACGACGTCGGAGGACGCCGCGCGCCCGACGAGCTCCTCGGTGAGACCGTGGGTGTAGGCGATGCCGGCCGAGAGCGCCTTGGCGCTGTCGGTCTGGTTGGGTCTGACGACGCCAACGACGTGCAGGTCCAGGCCGGCGTCGACGGCGCGGCGCATGAAGGCGTCGTCGTCGGACATGTCGGTCCAGCCGCCCGTCTCGGCGTTGCGGCGGTACGTGTCGGAGGGGGCCAGGACCTTGAACGAGAGGGCCAGCGCGTCGTCGTAGGTGAAGTCGGCCTCGGTCGGGCCGACCTGCGTGGTGGCGGCCGTGCCGCCAAGCGCCGAGCTGACCATGGCGTCCAGGGCGGGCGGGGCGAGCACGCCCATGCCGTAGAGCGGGGAGGCGCTCACCCGGCCGTTGGGTCCCAGCACGAGGACGCACTCGTCGGGGGCCTGCGCCCAGCGGCCGGCCACGACGTCGTACTGCTCGTCGAGAAGCGCCTGATCGTCGAGCATCTCGTTGAACACGGACATGCCGCCCATGTCGACGCCGGCGGTCACGCTGCCGGAGGCGCCCGCGGTCATGGCGAGTGACAGCGAATTGGGGTCGAGCCTCACGGCGCCGTCGGAGGTGTCCGCCGCGTAGACGAGCGGCGTGATGCCGTACTCGTACTTGATGGCGCTGACGTTGTCGGCGACCTGCGCCGGGCGGGTGTCGAGCCAGGCCTTGAGGCTCGCGAGGTCGTTGGAGCGCACCGACTGGAACATGTCGGACAGCGTCGAGGCCTGCGGGACCTGGTCGTCGCCGGACGGCAGCGCGCCGGCCTGGGCGGCCCCGCCGGCGCCCGTGGCTCCCCCGTCGCCGAGCGCGGCGTCGTCGGTGGCGGCCCCGCCCATCATGGCGCCCATGTCGTAGGTCTGCTGCGTGATGGTGATCGGGTAGCTGGAGAGCGTGTCCTGCTCGACGCGTGCGATGTAGTCGTTGACGCCGTTGGACAGCGCCAGGATGGTGGCGATGCCGATGATGCCGATGGAGCCGGCGAAGGCCGTCATGGCCGTGCGGCCCTTCTTGGTCATGAGGTTGTTGAACGAAAGGCCAAGGGCGGTGAGGAAGCCCATGGACGTCTTGCGCCGGGGGCGTGACGGCGTGGCCGCGGCGTCGCTGGCCGGCACGGGGTCGGAGTCGGACACCACGTGGCCGTCGGCCACCTCGACGATGCGAGTGGCGTAGCGCCGGGCCAGCTCGGGGTTGTGCGTGACCATGATGACCAGGCGGTCCTTGGCGACCTCCTTGAGCAGGTCCATGACCTGGACGGAGGTGGCGGAGTCCAGGGCGCCGGTGGGCTCGTCGGCGAGCAGGATCTCGGGGTCGTTGATGAGGGCGCGGGCGATGGCCACGCGCTGCATCTGGCCGCCCGACAGCTGGCTGGGGCGCTTGTCCAGGTGCCTGCCGAGGCCCACGCGCTCGAGGGCCTGCGTCGCGCGGCGACGGCGCTCGGAGCGGCCCACGCCCGAGAGCGTGAGCGCGAGCTCGACGTTGGCCAGGACGGTCTGGTGCGGGATGAGGTTGTAGCTCTGGAACACGAAGCCGATGCGGTCGTTGCGGTACGCGTCCCAGTCGCGGTCGGCGTACTCGCGCGTGGAGACGCCGTCGATGACCAGGTCGCCCTCGTCGAAGTGGTCGAGGCCGCCGATGACGTTGAGCATCGTGGTCTTGCCCGAGCCGGAGGGCCCGAGCACGGCGACGAACTCGCTGTCGCGGAAGGCGACCGAGACGTGGTCGAGGGCGACCTGGGTGAAGGACGCCGTGACGTAGCGCTTGCAGATGTCCCTGAGCTCGAGCATCGGACCTCCATCTGGTGACGAGACAAGCTGTTAATGTACCCGTCCGTGGGCCGCGCCAAGCGGCCGCCGAGAAGACCTTACCCAGAGCTCACGCCACGCCCGCGACGCGCGGCGCGCCCGCGCGGGCCGCCCGGCTGGACGGGCCCCACGCGGGCGCGCGGTCCGGCCCCCTCGGGGCTGAGCGGGCCCGTGCCCCTACGCGAGGCCGGCGGCCCTCATGGCGACGGAGCCGACGTAGTTGACCGGGTTGGAGAAGTTGGGCTGGAAGAGCAGGTCGACCTGCGCGAGCTGGTCGACGGTCATCGACGCGGCGATGGCGATGGAAACGGCGTTGGCGGCCTGGGCCACGTCCGGCTCGGTCGAGAGGAACTGGGCGCCCTTCACGAGGCGCGTCTGCGGGTCCCAGGTGAGGGTCGCGGTGACCGGCGCGGTGGTGAGCATGAACTCCGGGCGGAAGGGCTCGGTGACCGTGGCGCTCGCCAGCTCGAGGCCGCGCGCCGCGCCGCCCTCGGCCGTGAGGCCCGTGGCGGCCAGCGACAGGTCGTAGAGCTGGACCGCCGAGGTCGCCTGGGTGCCGGCGTATGCCATGGTCGGGCCGTCGACGTTGGCGCCGATCAGCGAGGCCTGGCGCACGGCGTTGGTCGCCAGGGGGATGTAGTCCTCGCGGCCGGTGGGGTTGTAGCGGATCGTGGCCGCGTCGCCGGCGGCGAAGACGCCCGGCTCGCTGGCGCGCAGGTACTCGTCGACCCTGATGGCGCCGTTGGGCAGCATGTCGAGCTGACCCTCGAACAGCTCGGTGCGCGGCAGGAAGCCCACGCCCATGATGGCGTAGTCGGCCTCGTAGGAGCCCTTCTCGGTGACCACGCGCACGCCGTCGCCGAGGTCGTCGAAGGACAGGACGCGCTGGCCCATGGCGAGCTCGACGCCGTGCGCCTCGAAGGCGCGCTCGACCTGCTCGCCGATGGCCTCGTCGAAGTTCTTGGCCAGGACGCGCGGCAGGGCGTCGACGAGGGTGACGCGCTTGCCGGCCTCGCTGAGCTGCTCGGCGAGCTCGCAGCCGATGTAGCCCGCGCCCACCACGACGACGCGCGAGGCGCCCGCGACGAGCCCCTTGACGCGGCGGCCGTCGTCATAGGTCTTGCAGCGCAGGACGCGCGGGCCGTCGACGCCCGGGATCGGCGGGATGACGGCCTTCGAGCCGGTGGTCACGACGAGGCGGTCGAAGTCGCCCTCGGAGGCCTCGCCCGTCTCGAGGTCGGTCCAGCGGACGTGCTTGGTGGCGACGTCGACCGAGGTCACGTCGGTGCGCATGTGGACGTGGGCGCCGGCCTCGGCGAGCGCCTCGGGCGAGCTGTAGAACATCTTGGAGGGGTCGCTCACGTGGTCGCCGACCCACAGCGCGATGCCGCACGAGAGGAACGAGACGGTATCGTTGCGCTCGAAGACGTGGACCTCCCAGTCGGGGTGGGCCCGCAGGACGGACGTGGTGGCGAAGACACCCGCGTGGGTGCACCCGATGACGGCGACCTTGGTCATGACGACTCCTCTCGGCGCGTGCGCGCTCAAATGCTACCTGTGTTGTGACGATTGTCGCACAACGCGCCGCGGAGGTCGGCGAGAACCGCCCGCCGGCAAAACCACGCCGTCCGCCGACGCGTGCGGCCCTGGCGCGGGACCGGGTGAGAGCCGGGCCCGCCGGCCGCGCGAGAGCCGGGGCCCGCGTGGCCGCCCGGCCTGCGCCAGGAAGCGCGCCGAGCGTGACGCATGAGTCACGCGGCGGGCCCGCAGCGGCCCCTATACTCGACTCAGCACGAAGAAAGGGGCACACCATGCGAATCCTCCTCGCCGAGGACGACCAGCTCATCGTCCAGACCCTCTCGGAGCTCCTCGCCGGGCAGGGCCACGTCGTCGACTCCTCCCCCACCCAGGACGGGGCCGTGGCCCTGGCCACCAGGCCCGGCGCCGACTACGGCTGCGCCCTCGTGGACCTCACGCTGGCCCAGGGCAACGGCTTCGCCGTCTGCAACGCGGTCAAGGCCGCCACGCCCAGCGTCCCCGTCATCTTCCTGACGGCCGCCGACGACGAGCTCAACGTCGTCACGGGCCTCTCGATGGGCGCCGACGACTACGTGGCCAAGCCCTTCCGCCCGCGCGAGCTGCTCGCCCGCATCCAGGCCGTGGTGCGCCGAAGCTCCCCCGCCCCCGCCGAGCTGCGACTCGGCGACGTCGTCATCGACCCGGACCGCGCACGCGCCGAGAAGGGCGGCCGCGAGCTGTCCCTCTCGGCGCTCGAGTACCGGCTGCTGCTGCTCCTGGCGCGCAGCCGAGGCCGCCTCGTGACCCGCGACATGATGCGCGACGCGCTGTGGGACGACGCCGGCGCCTACGTCGAGGAGAACACGCTGTCGGTCTACGTCAAGCGCCTGCGCGACAAGGTCGAGGACGACCCCGCGCACCCACGCCTCATCGTCACCTCGCGCGGCCTCGGCTACCGCGTGGCCGAGTAGGGCGGCCGCGATGCTGGGACGCAATCGCGAGCTCGCGCTCGCCTGCGCCGCGTCTGCGGCCGCGACCGCCGCGGGGACGGCCGTGGCGCTTCTCGCCTGGGGGCCCGCCGCCGGGGCCTGCGCGCTCGTGGCGTGCCTGGCGGCCACGCTTCCGCAGGTGGCGGCCTCCGTCGCACGCTACCGCGCCATCTCGCGGATGGCCGCGGAGGTCGACGCGGTGCTGCACGGGCGGCGCGACGTCTCGTTCGACCGCATGCGCGAGGGCGAGCTCGCCGTGCTGGCCTCGGAGCTCGACAAGATGCGCAGCCGCCTGGAGCTGGGCGCCGAGGAGCTCGCCTGCGAGCGCGACCGTCTGGCCGACGCCCTGGCGGACGTCTCGCACCAGATCAAGACCCCCATGACCTCGCTGTCGCTCATGACCGTCCTGATGCGTGACCGCCTCGTCGAGCAGGGCGCGCGCCACGAGGACATCGAGCGCCTGCGCTCCATGGGCGTGCTCGAGGAGCGCATCCAGTGGCTCGTGGCCTCGCTGCTCAAGCTCGCCCGACTCGACGCCGGGGCGGTGTCACTCTCT
>CALCDK010000054.1 GCA_937900605.1 uncultured Olsenella sp. | reverse complement strand
CGATGGTGCCCATGTCCATGAGGCAGACGGGCTTCTCGTCGCGGCCGAGCTCGTGGCGCATCTGCAGGTAGCGGTCGAACGCGGCCTGGACCACGGTGTCGTCGATCTGGACGTGCTCGAGGGCGGTGCCGAAGGTGGTGTGGCGACAGTGGTCCGACCAGTAGGTGTCGATCATCTTGATCTCGGTGATGGTCGGGACGCGCTGCTCCTCGTCGCGGAAGTACTGCTGGCAGAACGTGATGTCCGCGAGGTCCATGGCGAGGCCGCGCTCCTCGATGAAGGCGGCCAGGCCGGCCTCGTCGAGGCCGAGGAAGTCGTCGAGGCGCTCGACGGGCTCGGGCTCCTCGACGGTCTGGACGAGGGTGTCGCGCTCGGCCAGGGACGCCTCGCGCGCCTCGACCGGGTTGATCACGTAGTTCTTGATGGCGCGGACGTCGGCCTTGGACAGGTCGCCGTCGAGCATGTAGACGCGGGCGGTGCGCACGACGGGGCGCTCGCCTTGCGAGATGAGCTGGATGCACTCGCTGGCGGAGTCGGCGCGCTGGTCGAACTGCCCGGGGAGGTACTCTACGGCGAAGATGGCGTCGCTGCCGTGCCTGGGCAGGCGGAAGCTGGCATGGTCGGACTGGGGCTCGGAGAAGACGGTGGGGATGCACTGCTCGAAGAGCTCGGGCGTGATGCCCTCGACGTCGTATCGGTTGGCGATTCGCACGTTGGTGAGCGTCCCGATGCCGAGCAGCGTCCTGAGCTCGTGCAGGAGGGCCTTCGCCTTCCCGTCGAATCCGGGCTTCTTCTCCACGTAGATGCGAGAGACCATGCTCGCTACCTCCTGGGTCGTGAGGGCTATACCTACCACGACATTCTACGGCAACGGGCACGGCGGGCGGGCAGCGATGTTGGGCGCCCAGACAGGCGGCACGAACGCCTGCGGGCGGCGAGAGGGGCCGCGCGGGGGCGGGTGCGGGCGGCTTGGCGAGAGGGGCCGCGCGCCGGGCGGCACTTCTCGCCAGGCGGGCGGAACGGTCCGGGCAGGCGTCTTGGCTAGAGGGCGACGATGGCGGCGACGGTCGCGGCGCTCAGGGCCACGGCGACGGCGTCGGCGCGGCCCAGGCGCGGGTCGTGGAGGTGTGTGCGGGCGGCCTCCCCCTGGTAGCAGCGGGCGTCGAGCGCGCGGGACAGGCCCTCGGCGTGGCGCAGGCAGCCGGCGAGAAGGGCCGAGACCACCGAGCCCAGCGCGCGGAGCCGGCGGACGGGGCCGCCCTCGTCGAGGCCGCCTCCGCGCATGGACTGCGCGTCCATGACGTCGCGCGCCTCGTCGGCGATCGTGGGGACGAAGCGCAGCATGAGCGCGAGCACCATCGCGAGCTGGTGGGCGGGCAGTCCCAGCCGGCCGAGCGGCGACAGGAGCCGGTCGAGGGCGTTGGCCAGCTGCGTGGGCGTCGTGGTCATGAGCACGAGCGCGCCGGCGACGAGCGCGACGGCGAAGCGCCCGGCGTAGAGTGCCGCGGCCCGCGCGCCCCCGGCGGTGACGCAGACGGGGCCCACGGCGAGAAGTACCGCGCCGCCCCGGACGAAGAGCAGGTTGAACGCGCAGACGAGCACGAGGAACGGCGCCAGCGGCAGCAGCGACGAGAGCGCCCTGGCGACGGGGACGTGTGCGAGCCGCACGCACGCCAGGACCGCGGCGGCGCCGACGAGCAGGGACGCGGGGCCGCTCGCCGAGAAGAGCGCGAGGGCCACGGCGACCGCGTAGCACAGCTTGACGCGCGCGTCGAGCCGGTGGACCGGCGAGCTGGCGGGGACGTACTGGCCGAGGTCAATCCTGAGCGCCATGGGCGTCGCCTCCCTCCGGGCGGTCGTCGGCGGGGGTCGGGGTGGCGGCCGCGGTGGGCGCGGCGGTGGCGGCTGTGGCGGCGTCGGGGGTTGCGGCGGCCGCGGCGAGTGCGGCGGGGTCCGCTGCGTTGGCGGCGACCGTGGGGCGCAGGGCGTCGACGAGCGCCTCGGCGG
>CALCDK010000053.1 GCA_937900605.1 uncultured Olsenella sp. | reverse complement strand
AAGGGCCGCCGTCGCCCCGGCGACCAGGCCGGCCGCCGTCGCGGCATCGTCTAGGGCCCGCCCGGCCACGCGCGCATGCGAAGAGGGGACCGCCTCCCGTCCGGAAGGCGGTCCCCTCTCGTCGTTTCGGGGCCCGGGCCCGGGCGCCCCGCGGTCCCGCACAACGCCCGGGCCCGCGGCGCACGGCACCTCTCGCCGAGAAGCGCCGTGCCCGTCGTGGCGCCATGCCCCACGCCCGGCGCGCTACCTCGTGCGAAGCGGCCTGTTGCCGTTCCTGAACACCAGGTAGGAGTACGCGAACAGCACCACGCTGCCCACCAGCAGGGTGCCCACGAGCATCACCGTGGGCAGCGGTCTCCACAGCCCGCTCAGCGGCACGGCCGCGATCGTCAGCACGCCGCTGGCCACGAACACGCCGCCCGCGACGCGGTGCGTGAGGCGCCAGTTGCCCTCGTCGTGCAGCGCCCACGGGGTCTTGACGCCAAACGTGTAGTTGTGGCGGATGCGCGGCGCGTAGTTGCCCAGCGCCACGAAGAGCGCCGCCACGGCCAGCGTAACGGCCGAGCCCACGAAGCCGCCGTCGACCGGAACCACGCCCAGCGCGCAGAGGTCGGTCATCCAGGGGACCGCGGTCAGCAGCACGACCATGAAGACGCAGAACAGCCGGTAGATCCCGCCGAACGCGAGGTAGCTCCTGCCCTTGGGGTCGATGTGCGGCACCACGCGAAGCAGCAGCAGGACGGCCAGCGGCATGAGCGTCGAGAGGCCCAGGGCCCCGAGCCGCGTGGACCAGCCGTCCACCATGCCGTCGGCACCCCAGTGCGTGGGCACCTGCTCGGGCATCTGCGGGAACAGCAGCAGGTGCCCCAGGGCGCTCGCCAGCACCACGGCGAGAAGGACCATCCAGGTCCGCCTGCCCACCGGGTCCTGCGCGCCCCTGCCCTCGAGGTCCTCGCGGACGCCGTCGCGCCCGTCGAGGCCGCGGCCCTGCTCGCGCCTCTCGTCGATGTTCTCCATGCTTACTTCCCCCTGTTCGTGAAGGTCAGGAACCAGTTCATGAGCTCCTGCATGACGGTCGTGTCGAGGTTGTAGACCAGGCTCTGGCCCCTGCGCTCCACGCGCACCAGGCCCGCGGACCTGAGCGTCGAGAGGTGGTGGCTGACCGAGGGCTTGGTCATGTCGAAGTGTTCGGCTATCTGGCCTGCCGTGAGATCCCCGTCGCGGAGAAGCTCGAGGATCTGACGCCTCGTGGGGTCGGCCAGGGCCTTAAATCCCCCCTGTGGCAAGGTGTGCTCCCTTCTCGCGGTTCCCGTCCGCCCCGATTGAGCTTAGACATTTAGGAACACGTCTAATAACGCGGGAAGAAGATACCGCCACGGGCGCGACGGTGTCAAGGGCCCGTGGCGGTCTTGTGGCGGTCGCGCGTACGAGCGGCGCGTGCCAGGTGTTCGCGCGTTCGAGCGGCGCCCGCGCCCGCCGCCTACAGCTCGCGGCGGCGGTAGAGCGCCATGGACGCGAGCATGCCCACGAGGTAGACGGCCAGGCACGCGGCCACGCCCAGTCCCACCTGGGCCGCCGGCGGCAGCGCCGAGACGGCCGCCACCACAGACCCGACCGCGACCGAGAGCCCGTCGCCCACGCCGGGCACGAGCAGCAGCAGGCACGCCATGAAGGGCAGCATGGCCACGAGGCGCGCCATGTTCGCCGGCATCGAGAAGAACGCCACCATGACGAGGCCCGCCACGGCCAGCACCAGCGCCGAGGTGAGCGTCGTGACGGCCAGCAGCACGCCGGCGGGCGGCAGCTGGAAGGCGATCCCGCGGATGGCCCCGACGAGGAGGACCTCGCCCGCGCCCAGCAGCGAGCACACCAGCGCTGTGAGCGCGGCGCACCCGGCGACCACGAGGTAGCGCGCCCTGACGGCGTCGTCGCGCGTCACCGGGAGCATGTCCAGGCGCATGACCTGCCAGCCGTTGGCCTCGTCGGCGCCGAAGAGCGCCATGACGATGGTGTAGACGCACATCGCGCACGCCATCGAGGCGCTCGCCGCGCACAGGGAGGCGCCGTCCGCGGGGCCGGCCGTGCCCGAGGTCGCGAACGCCATGCAGCCGCTCGCCACCGCCGCCACGAGGAGGTAGCGCGCGATCCACCTGCGCAGGGCGCACCAGTCCGCGAACGCGAGCGCCGTCGTCTGCCTGACCACCTACATCACCTCGCCCTTCACCATGAGCGCCATGACCTCGTCGATGCCCGCGGGGTCGCAGGCCATGCCCGGGTGCGCTGCGAGAAACGCCGCGCGGTCCGCCACGAGCAGCTCGCACGACAGCTCGCGGCGCAGCACCCGCGCCCCTCCGCCGACGCGCGCGACCCCGTCCGCCGCTCCGGGCCCCGCCGCGAGCACCTCGTCGAGCTCGCGGGAGCGCAGCCTGGCCACGCCCATGAGGTCGAGCTCCTCTCGCCCGCGGTCCATGGCCACCGTCCCCTCGGCGAGAAGCACCACGCGGTCGGCAAGGCGCTCGAGGTCGCTCGTGATGTGGCTCGAGACGAGGGCCGCGCGGTCGCCCGGCTCCATCCACTCGCGGACCACATCGAGGACCTCCTCGCGCACGATGGGGTCCAGGCCGGCCGTGGGCTCGTCCATGAGCAGCAGCTCGCAGCCCGCGGACAGTGCGCAGGCCAGCTGCAGCTTCATGCCCATGCCGCGCGACAGGTCGCGCACGCGCCTGGGCCGGGTGCCCCCGCGCCCTCCCGCGTCGAGCCCCAGCCGCACGCACGCGGCGGCGAAGGCCGCGTGGTCGAAGGCGGGCCAGGCCAGGGCGCACATGCGCTCAACCTGTGGGACGGTCATGTCGGCGGGGTAGGGGCACACCGCGCTCACGAACGCCGTGCGCGGGCGGGCCAGCCGCGCGCCCTCGGACCCGGACGGGTCGAGCCCCAGCAGCCGGACGCTGCCCTCGTCGGGCCGCACGTCGCCCAGCGCCAGGCGCATGAGCGTCGTCTTGCCGGCGCCGTTCTGGCCCACCAGGCCCACGACCTGGCCCCGGCGGACCTCCATCGTGACGTCATGCAGCGAGAAGCCCGGGTAGGACTTCGCCACGCCCCCGAGCCGCAGGGCCACGTCCGCGGCCCCGGTGCGATCGCAGGTGCTCATAGCTCCTCCTCTAGTTGGATGTCGAGCATCTCCCTCAGCTCGTCGTCGCCAATGCCCGCGGCCCTCGCGTCGTCGACGGCGCGGGCGAGCGAGCGCTCCACCATGCGCAGGCGCTCCTCCCGCAGCAGCTCGAGGTTCTCGCCGGACACGAAGCAGCCCTTGCCGGGGACCGTGTGGATGAGGCCCTGGGCCTCGAGGTCCTGGTAGGCGCGCTTGGTGGTGATGGCGCTCACGCGAAGCTGCGTGGCGAGGGCCCGGATCGACGGGAGCCTCTCGCCCGCCCGCAGGGTGCCGTCCATGACCTGGGCGCGCACCTGCCCGGCGACCTGCTGGTAGATGGGGAGCTCTGACGAGTTGGACAGGACTATCTCCATGGCGTTCCTCCATGGTCGTGCGGATGGTGCAAGGCCTTGCCTACTGTATATACCGTGTATACACAGTAGTGTCAACGAGAATCTCGCTCGCCCTTCGCGCCTCTGCCGCCGCCGACGCCGCGCCGGCGACGCTGTACTGCCGACCCCGCCGCGCCTCTGTCGAGCCCGTGTGGGAGGGGGATTCGTGCGGTCTGGCTCGCCGCCCCGCCGACGCCGTGCGGGAGGGGGATAATGGCGGGCATGCAACCGTACGGAGGAGGAGCCATGACCACCAGGACCGAGGCCGACGTCGTCATCGACGCCATGCGCCAGCGCCGCAGCAACCGCGCGTTCACCGACGAGATGCCCCCGCGAGAGCTCGTCGACGAGGTCGTCGAGGCGGGCTTGTGGGCCGCCAACGGCCGCGGCAGGCAGTGCCCGATCGTGCTCGAGGTGCTCGACCGCGGCCTGCGCGACCGCCTGAGCGCCATGAACGCGCGCATCATGGGCTCGCCGGAGGGCACCGACCCCTTCTACGGCGCGCCCGCGTGCCTGGTCGTGCTCGCCCCGCGCGACGTTCTCACTCACGTCTACGACGGCTCGCTGGTCATGGGCAACATGATGCTCGCGGCCCACGCCCTGGGCCTGGGCAGCTGCTGGATCCACCGCGCCCGCGAGGAGTTCGACTCCGAGGAGGGCCGCGCCATCCTGGCCGAGCTGGGCGTCGAGGGCGACTACGAGGGCATCGGCCACTGCGTCGTGGGCTACCCGGCCGACGACCCCGCCGCCCCCGCGCGCCGTGCGGGCCGCGTGCTCGTCGCCGAGTAGGCGCGACGCGTCCGGGGCATCTGATAGCCTTGGGTGACTGACGGGACGGCCCCGGCGCCCCGCGCGCCCGGTCGGCATCGAGGGGAGGGTCCTTGGACCTCGGACAGGCAATAGACCACGCGAGCGCCCTCGTGTTCCCGGGCTTCGTCTGCGACGACGCCTCGCTCAACGCGGAGCGCGAGAAGAACGAGCAGGCCCTGGGCGTGCTGCTCTCCGCATGGCGAGAGGCGCCGGCGGGCCGCGAGCCCTTCTCGTTCGACCTGGTCATGTCGCTCGCGGAGCGCAACCGCGACGCCTGCGACCGCTACGGCACGCAGCGCCTGCGCAACGTGTCGCCGTCGTGCCTTGCCCGCTCGCTGTCGCCCCAGGACCTCGTGCGGGCCTGCGCGCGCCTGCAGGGGCGCCCGGAGTCGCAGGTGGCGCAGGTGGCGGGCCCCGACGCGCGCGACCTGGCCGTCGCCTACGTCGAGGCCCCGGTGTCCGGCACCGTCATGGGCATCGACATCGAGACCACCGAGCGCGACCCGTCGCGCGGCTACATCGTCAACGTGGGCCTGGAGTTCATGGAGGTCGGGCCGCACCCGCGCAAGCACGACAGCTTCTCCGGCTACTTCGGCATCCCGGAGATGTACGAGCGGACCGGCGTGCCCCTGGCGGACATCCACAAGATCGGCTGGGAGGACGTGCGCGGCCGCACGCCGTTCAGGCTGGACCACAAGGTCCAGGAGGCCCTTCTCGCCGCCATGTGCGCCTACCCGTACCTGGCCCACAACGCAGCGTTCGAGGACTCCTGGTTCATGCTCAACATCGACGGCTACGCCGAGGCCCGCAAGGCCGGCAGGATCGTGGTCGTCGACACGCGCGACATCTGCCGGCGCATCGACCCGGAGACCAAGCTGCTGCCGCACGAGACGCGCCCCGCCTCGCTGGAGAGCTGGGCGCGCCGGCGCGGCACCCTCGCGGCGGGGGAGTCCGAGCGCCACCTCGGCCTGGAGGACGTCGAGCTCATGCTCGACACGGTCCAGGCGGAGTTCGCCGCGCGCAACATGCTGTAGCCGCCGGCCCGCACCACCCGGCGCCCGACGCGGCGCACCACACGACGAGAAGGACCCTACGAGGAGAACAGGAAGACCCATGAGCGAGCTCGACGCACGCACCGTCAACGAGGGACTCGTCCGCTTCCTGGACGAGAGCCCCTCCATGTTCCACTCCTGCGACACTATCTGCCGCAGGCTCGACGAGGCGGGGTTCGTCCGCCTGCGCGAGGGCGACGCGTGGGAGGTGGTTCCCGGCTCGCGCTGCTACGTGGTCCGCAACGGCTCGAGCGTCGCGGCCTTCCGCGTGGGGTCCCAGCTGGACTCCTACCACTTCCAGCTCGTGGCCGCCCACGGCGACTCGCCCACCTACAAGGTCAAGTCCGTGCCCGAGCTCGAGGGCCCCGGCTCCTATCTGCGCCTCGACGTCGAGCCGTACGGCGGCATGCTCGACCACACCTGGCTCGACCGCCCGCTCGGCCTGGCCGGTCGCGTCCTGGTGCGCGACGGCGCGGCCGTCCGCAGCCGCCTCGTGCGCATCGACCGCGACGTCTGCCTCATCCCCAGCCTCGCCATTCACATGGCGCACGAGAGCGGGCTGGCGCCCAGGCTCGACCGCGCCTGCGACCTCATGCCGCTCTTCTCGGCCGGCGAGCTGGGCCGCGGCGACTTCGACGCCATGGTGGCCGAGGCCGCCGACGTCGACCCCGCAGACGTCCTCGCGCGCGACCTGTTCCTCGTGGCCCACGAGGCCCCGCGCGTCTGGGGCCAGGCCGACGAGTTCCTCTCGCGGGCCTCACGGCGTTCCTCGCCAGCGACAACCCGCACGACGTGAGCGCCTTCGTCTGCTTTGACAACGAGGAGGTGGGCTCCAACACCAAGCAGGGCGCCATGTCCACGTTCCTCGCGGACTGCCTGGCGCGCCTCAACTCGGCGCTGGGCCGCACCGAGGACGACCTTCGCCGCGCCGTCGCGGGCTCCATGCTCGTGAGCTGCGACAACGCCCACGCCCTGCACCCCGCCCACGCCGAGAAGCACGACCCGGCCAACCGCTGCCTGCTCAACGGCGGCATCGTGGTCAAGGAGGCCGCCAACCAGCACTACTGCACCGACGCCTTCAGCCGCGCGGTGCTGTGCGCCGTCCTCGACGACGCGGGCGTGCCGCACCAGACCTTCGCCAACCGCAGCGACATGGCGGGCGGCGGCACCCTGGGCAACCTGTCCAACACGCAGGTGAGCATGCACGGCGTGGACGTGGGCATGCCGCAGCTGGCCATGCACTCCGTCTACGAGACCACCGGAGCGCAGGACACCGCCCTGGGCGCCCGCGCGCTCCTCGCCTTCTACGACGCCGACCTGCGCATCGACGGCGCCGAGGCGGCGACGCTGGCCTAGCGGCGAGGGGGACGTCGCATCGACCCCGCGCGGGCTCGGGCAGGGGAGTCCGGGCCCGCTGTTTTGCGTGGCAGGCGTGATTGGGCCGAAACAGGACGAAACACGCCGCCTGAGAGACAAAACAATACGTATGTCGAAGCGCTCGGCTCAAACACGACCAACCACGTGATACTCTGAAGAAAGACCGACAAGACAATCCGAGTCGATTCGAGGTGAGATCGTGCGCGACCTGACGCGTGACCTTCTCGTCCCCACGCCCCTGCTCCACGAGAAGCCCTGGGGAGGCCAGATGCTGCGGGAGCTCTACGGGGGCGGGGCCCACGGGGAGCCTGTGGGGGAGTGCTGGGGCATCGCCGCCCACCCGCACGGGGACTGCCCCGTCGAGCACGGGCCCTTCGCGCCCACGACGCTCGGACGGCTGTGGGACGAGCACCGCGAGCTGTTCGGCGGCGTGGCGGGCGACCGGTTCCCACTGCTCGTCAAGGTGATCGACGCCGAGCGCGACCTCTCGGTGCAGGTGCACCCCGGCGACGCGTACGCGGCGGCGCACGAGGGCGGCTCGTTGGGCAAGCGCGAGTGCTGGTACGTGCTCGACGCCGACGAGGGGGCGCATGTGGTGCTGGGGCAGCGCGCTCGCACCCGAGGGGAGCTGGCCCCCCTCGCGGCGCAGGGCCGGTGGGAGGGGCTTCTCGACGAGGTGCCCTGCCACGCCGGGGACTTCTTCATGGTGGACTGGGGCCGCGTGCACGCCTTGGGCGCGGGGACCCTGGTGCTCGAGGTGCAGCAGTCCTCCGACGTCACCTACCGCCTCTACGACTACGGGCGCCGCCAGGCGGACGGGACGCTGCGCGAGCTTCACCTCGAGAGGGCGCTCGACGTCATCGACTTCGGGCTTGCGCCCGTCTCCTCCGGGAAGGTGACGGCACCGGAGCGCGACGGCGTGACGCGGCTGGCGTCGTGCCCGGACTTCGTCGTGGACCGCGTGCGCGTGGACGGCGCGCGCGAGCTGCCCTGCGACTGGCCGTTCCTGTGCGCGAGCGTCGTGGAGGGGTCGGGCACGGCGGCGACCTCGGCCGCCGGCGTGCGCCACGGCGTGCGAGCGGGCACGCACCTCGTGGTCCCGTCGGGGTGTGGCGCGCTGGTGCTGGAGGGGCGCATGACGCTCGTGCTGGCGCGGCTGCCGTAGGGGCGGGCGCGGGCGCTGCGTGGACCGGCCGCGGGGCGGGCGCGGCGTCCGCCCCGCAGCGCATGGCAGAGGGCCCGGGCCCCGGCCGGCCCGCCGCCAGCCAGGGGCCCGGGCCCCATGTCGCGTCCCTCTCGCCGGGCGCTACTCGTCGCCGAAGCTGATGCCGAGCGCCTTTGCCTCGCGGACGAGGTCGCTCTTGGGGTCGACGTACTTGAGCTTGCCGGCCACCTCGGACAGCGGCACGCGGCACATCCTGCCGGCGCGCTGGGCCACCATGAAGCCGTACTCGTGCTCGAGGCAGCCCTGGGCGGCCTCGACGCCGCACTGGGTGGCGAAGATGCGGTCCTGGGCGTCGGGCGCGCCGCCGCGCTGGGTGTGGCCGGGCACCGCCACGCGGACCTCGCGGCCGGTGCGGCGGGCGATCTCCTCGGCGATGTCGTAGGCCACGGAGGGCTTCACGCGCTCGGCGACCTTCCTCTTGTAGGCCTTCTTGGGCATGGCGGCCTCCTCCTTGGAGATCGCGCCCTCGGCCACGACGACGATGGCGAAGCGGCCGCCGTCCTTCTCGCGCTGCTCGATGGCCTCGACGACGTGGTCCATGTCGTAGGGGATCTCGGGGATGAGGATGACGTCGGCCCCGCCGGCGACGCCCGCGTACAGCGGGATCCAGCCGACCTTGTGGCCCATGATCTCGACGACGAAGACGCGGCCGTGGCTGCTGGCCGTGGTGTGGATGTCGTCGATGCAGCGGGTGGCCACGTCGATGGCGCTGGGGAAGCCGAAGGTCATGTCGGTGCCCCAGGTGTCGTTGTCGATGGTCTTGGGCAGTGCGATGACGTTGAGGCCCTCCTGCGATAGGCGGTTGGCCGTCTTGGTGGAGCCGTTGCCGCCCAGCATGAAGAGGCAGTCGAGCTTGAGCTTGTGGTAGGTGTGCTTCATGGCCTCGACCTTGTTGACGCCGTCGGCCTCCGGCACGTCGAGGAGCTTGAAGGGGGTGCGGCTCGTGCCCAGGATGGTGCCGCCCTGGGTGAGGGTGCCCGAGAAGTCCGCCCAGTCCATCATGCGGAAACGACCGTAGATGAGGCCCTGGTAGCCGTCCTCGAAGCCGTAGATCTCGACGGGCTCGGGCGAGTTGCGGTACAGGGTCTTGACGATGCCGCGCATGGTGGCGTTGAGCGCCTGGCAGTCGCCTCCGCTGGTCAGCAGGCCGATTCGGAGCATGGGCAGTCCTTCCTTCGGATTCGCATGAGCGCCTCCATTATGCGCGTTCGGGCCCGGTCGCCGGGGCGCGCGGCGACAGCTGCGCCAACCCTTACGTTTGGCATACCGTACGTGTATGGCAGACCTTGGAAACATGTATTCCCCGCAATGGCGAGGGCGCGCTAGACTCGTCACAACGAACAGACGTCGCATGGAGGCACCACATGATTCTTGGCATGGGCATTCCCGAGCTCGCGATCATCCTCGTCGTGGTCCTGGTGATCTTCGGGCCCAAGAACCTCCCCAAGCTGGGCTCGGCCATCGGCAAGACCGTCCGCAACGTCCGCGAGGGCATGGAGGACGACGTGGCCGAGGCGGACGTCGCCGAGACGCGCGCAGACGACCCCGAGGCCCCCGTCGAGGGCTAGCCGCCACGGCGCACCGCGCGCCATGAGGCCCGCGAGACGTGCGGGCCGACCACAACCGAGCCTTCCTCCCTGCCCCCGGATCCTCCCGTCCGGGGGCGTCCCATGTCGCGGGCCCGTGCGGGCTCGGGGGGCGTGCCGGCGCCGAGGACGCACCGGGCGCGCGTCCTGGTCGCCTTGGCCCCTCTCGCCGCCGTGTGCTAGGACAGCTCGCCGAGAAGCGCGATGGCGCGCTCCGCGAGGGGCGAGAGGGACCGTCCGGGCTTCCAGACGACCGCCGCGCGGCTGTCGAGCTCCTTGCACGAGACGGTCTTGATGGCGCAGTCGCCGGTGTCGCAGACGCGCAGCATCGAGCGCGGCACAAGGCCCACGCCCATGCCCGCGGCGGCCCACGCGCAGGTGGTGCGCTCGTCGTCGGTCGTGCAGCTCAGCTGGGCCGTGGCCCCTGCGGCGGCGAGCGCCGCCTCGACCGGGCTCGCGAGGCGCGCGTCGCACACGATCGGCAGCCCCGCCAGCTGGGCGGGGGCCACGCTGAGCTCTTCGCCGGCCTCCCAGGCCGCGGGCATGATGGCGACGAGCGGCTCGACGGGGGCGAAGCGGCAGCGCAGGCCCTCGCTCTTGAAGGGCGTGCGCACGACGCCCACCTCGGCCAGCCCGCGCTCGACGAGGTCGATGACCTGGGGCGTGGTGCCTCCCCGCAGCTCGATGGAGACGTCCGGGTAGTGCGCGGCCAGCTCGCCGAGCCGGCGGGTGGGGACCAGGCCCGACGCGCCCGAGGCGACGGCCAGGCATAGCGTGCCCGTCATGGAGCCCGCGGCCCCGGCCACCTCGCGCGTGGCCGCCGAGACGAGCGCCAGGACGGTGGTGGCCCGCTCGTACAGGACGCGGCCCGCGGACGTGAGCGACACGCCGCGCGGCTCCCGGCGGACGAGCTGCACGCCGAGCTCGGCCTCGAGCTGCGCGAGCTCGTGCGACAGTGGCGGCTGCGAGATGTGCAGGCGCCTCGCGGCGGCGGTGACCTGGCGCTCCTCGGCGATTGCCACGAAGTACTCGAGCTGCTTGAGGTTCACGGCGCCTCCCTCGCGTCACGGCGCGCCCGTCGCGCGCCTGGGGTCCATGGTAGCCGCCTGCGGGGCCGACGGGGCCGCAGGCCCGGGTGCCGCGCGGCCCCCGGCTCCGCGCCTCTCTCGCCCGACGCCGCGTTCCTCTCGACTCCCACCGAACACGGCGTGGAGAAATCGTCGGCGGGCGGGCATCGCCGCACGTGGCGCCCCGCGTCCGCGACCGCACGCGCGTTCGAGTCCCTGGGCAACGCTATGCTAGGGGGGTGAACCCGGGACAGCGAAGGAGCGATGAGGACATGGCATTCGTCCACCTCCACAACCACTCTGACTTCTCCATCCTCGACGCGGCCACGCGCGTGTCGGACATGGTGAAGCGCGCGGTCGACCTCAAGATGCCGGCCCTCGCGCTCACCGACCACGGCTACATGTTCGGCATCCCGGACTTCGACCTGGAGTGCCGCAAGTACAACGACCAGCAGCGCGACATGCGCCAGTGGAAGCACGACGTCGAGTGCTTCCAGAAGGGCTGGGAGCTCGAGGAGCCGGAGGCCGACGCGCCCGACGCCGACGTCCACGACCGCGTCCACGCGCAGTGGGAGTCCGACGTGGCCATCTGGGAGCGCGCGCACGACCTCGAGGCCGTCCAGGCCAACAGGCCGTCGCTGCTCATCAAGCCCATCTTCGGCTGCGAGGCCTACTTCATCACCGACGACTGCATCGAGAAGGGCACCAAGCAGCACCGCTACCACCTGCTGCTGCTCGCCAAGAACGAGACGGGCTACGTCAACCTCATGAAGATGATGTCGGAGGCCGCCTCCGGCGACATGTTCTACTACTACCCGCGCACCACGCTCGAGATGCTGCGCCGCTACCACGAGGGCATCATCTGCAGCTCCGCGTGCGTGTCGGGCATCATCCCGCGCATGTACTTCCAGGGCCAGCCCGACGAGGCCCGCAAGTGGGCGCTCACCTACAAGGAGATCTTCGGCGACGACTTCTACCTCGAGGTCCAGGACCACGGCCTGTCCGACCCGGCCTGGGGTGGCTTCGACGACCGCTCGCTGTCCGAGCAGATCGTGCGCCTGGGCCACGAGCTGGGCATCAAGGTCATCGCCACCAACGACAACCACTACCTCACGCGCGAGGACGCCCCCACGCAGGACATCCTCTCGTGCATCGGAACCGCCTCCAAGGTGGACGACCTCAACCGCAAGCGCATGACGGGCACGGAGTTCTACATCAAGTCCGAGGACGAGATGCGCGAGCTCTTCTCGTGGTGCCCCGAGGTCATCGAGAACACCCTCGAGGTGGCCGAGAAGTGCCAGTACGAGCTCGACTGGACCCACATGTACCTGCCCAAGTTCCCGGACCTCAAGCCGGGCGAGACCTCCGAGCAGCGCTTCCGCCAGGAGTGCGAGGAGGGCCTGGCCAAGCGCTACGGCGACGACTGGCGCGAGCTCGAGGTGGGCGGCGAGCGGGTCCTCGACCGCTTCGAGTACGAGTACAAGGTCATCTGCGAGAAGGGCTTCGCCGACTACTTCCTCATCGTCCAGGAGTACGTGCGCTGGGCCAAGCGCAACGGCATCGGCGTCGGCCCGGGCCGTGGCTCGGCTGCGGGCGCCATCGTCGCGTACGCCATGGACATCACCACCTTCGACCCGCTCGAGAACGGCCTGATGTTCGAGAGGTTCCTCTCGCCGCAGCGCTCCGAGATGCCCGATATCGACATGGACTTCGACGACGAGCGCCGCCTCGAGGTCGTCGAGCACGTCCGCCAGCTCTACGGCCCCGAGCGCGTCTGCCACGTCATCACCTACTTGACCATCAAGGCCAAGCAGGCCATCAACGACGCCGCGCGCGTCCTGGGCTTCCCCGTCTGGCAGGCGCAGAAGCTCTCGAAGATGCTCAACAACGACCCCAAGCTCACGCTCGACCACGCCCTGCACAAGACCGAGAAGGCCCCGGACCAGTACTCCCCGGACTTCGAGGAGGCATACAAGTCGGACCCGGACGCCACCAAGATCATCGACGCGGCCCTCTCCATCGAGGGCCTGCACCGCGGCGAGGGCGTCCACGCCTGCGCCGTCCTCATCGCCCCCACCCCGGTCAACGACCACGTGCCCACCAAGGTGGACACCAAGGGCGGCGTCGAGATCACCCAGTACGAGGGCCACACCGTCGCGGACATGGGCCTGCTCA
>CALCDK010000052.1 GCA_937900605.1 uncultured Olsenella sp. | reverse complement strand
GCTACGGCTCCCCCATCGCCGAGGGCTACCGCAAGAAGGTCGAGCAGGAGGGCTACGAGGGCAGCGTCCTCGACTACGTCCGCGCCAACCACGACGCCCAGAAGGCGGCCCTCGACGCCTACGAGGTCTCGCTCGACCTGTTCGCCGGCTCCGGCCTCGAGCCGGCCGCCGACTTCCACGCCAGGCTCACCTCCGAGCTCGTCTCGCCTACGCCGACGAGTGCGACCGGGGCCACCAGTTCGAGCCCGAGGAGCTCATCGCGCCCGTCTCGCAGCTCCCCGGCACCCGCCCCGAGCTGCGCCCGGTCGACAACTGGTACTTCGACCTGCCTGCCTTCCGCTCCGAGCTCGAGTCGCTCATGGACGAGTGGGACGTCGACCCGCAGGTTCGCCCGATCGTGACCAAGACCGTCCGCGAGAGCCTCGTCGACCCGGTCATCTACGTCCAGGAGAAGTTCCGCGGGCAGTACGACGCCGTCGCGGCCGAGCTGCCCGCGCACAGGCTGGCGGAGGCCGAGAGGGGCCAGCAGTCCTTCTCGCTGACCTTCTCCTCCTGGGACGAGCGCGACGTGGCCCGCGAGCGCCTCGAGGCCGCCGGCGTGCGCTTCCGCACCGGCAAGTGCCTGCTGCCGTTCCGCATCACCGGCAACATCGAGTGGGGCGTCGCCGCGCCGGAGCTCGAGGGCACGTCCGGCCTCACCGTGTGGTGCTGGCCCGAGAGCCTGTGGGCGCCCATCTCGTTCACCCAGGCCGCCCTGGCCGGCGCGCCGGAGGGCCGCTGGTCGTCGACCGACTGGCGCGACTGGTGGTGCTCCGACGACGCGCGCGTCTACCAGTTCATCGGCCAGGACAACATCTACTTCTACTGCGTGGCCCAGCCGGCCATGTGGAAGGCCCTCGACTGGGGCCTGACGCAGGACGTCCCCGTGGCCAACTACCACATCCTGTTCATGAACAAGAAGGCGTCCTCCTCCGGCGCGATCAAGCCGCCCATGGCCGCCGAGCTGCTCGACTCCTACACGCCCGAGCAGCTGCGCGCCCACTGGCTGTCGCTGGGCCTCGACCAGCGCGCCGTGAGCTTCAACCCCAAGGCCTTCGACACCTCGGTGAGCCACAAGGACAAGGCGACCGGCGAGGACGTCCTGGTCAGGGACGACCCGCGCGTGGTCGACCCCGCCCTCAAGGAGTCCGCGTTCCTCACCAACATCTTCAACCGCATCGCCCGATCGTGCCTGTACGGCGCGGCCAACGTCTGCGACGGCCACCTGCCGTGCGCCGCGCCCGCGCCCGAGGCCATCGAGGCGGCGAGAAGGGCCACGCTCGACTTCGAGGAGCGGGCCCACGCCTTCGACGCCCACGGCGCCCTGGCCGTCGCGGAGGACTACTGCCGCGCCGCCAACAAGCGCTGGGACGAGGCCTCCAAGGCCGCCAAGGGCGACGACGCCGCCTACGAGGCCGCGCTGGCCGACGCCTTCGTCGCGCTGCGCACCACCGCGCTGCTCATGCACCCGGCCGTCCCGCGCGGCTGCGAGCTCGTCTGCGAGCACATGGGCTTCTCGCCGGAGGAGTTCTTCACGTGGGACCACGCCTTCGACGGTCCCGTCGAGCTCGCCGCGAGGAGGGGCGAGGCGCCGCAGGAGCACGCGGTCGTCGCGCTGCCGCCGCGCTTCGACTTCTTCGAGAGGCACCCCTCCCAGTCCCGCAGGTAGCACAGGAAGGCCAGGCGGCCCGGACGCGCAGGCGCCCGGGCCGCGCCCATGTGCCGGCACCGCCGGCAGGAAGGAGCGACATGGCGGCCAGGGTCCCCACCGCTCACGTCCCGAGCCCCTACAGCAGGCCCACCGCGCGGCTCGCCGCGCGCGTCGAGGTCCCGTGCCCGGACGGCGCCACCGTCGTCGCGTGGTGCTACGCGCCCGACGGCACCGACGACGCCCCCGGCACGCCCTTCGGCGTGGTCGCGGGCCGCGCGCCCGTCCTCCTGCTGCACGGCAACGGGGAGGAGCACGGCATCTTCGGCCCCACCATCGACGCCGTGGTGGCCTCCGGCCGCACCGCGGTGGCGCTCGACTCGCGCGCGCAGGGGCAGAGCACCCGCGGCACGGCCCCGCTCACCTACGAGCTCATGGCCGCCGACGCGCGCGAGGCCTGCGAGCGGCTCGGAGTCTGGCGCGCCCACGTGCTGGGCTTCTCGGACGGCGCCATCCTGGGCCTGCTGCTCGCCCGCGACTGGGGCGCGCACGTCATGAGCCTCACCGCCATCGGCGCCAACCTCAGGCCCTCGCAGCTCGGCTCGGAGTGCCTCGCGTGGGCGCTCGACACCGCCGCGTGCCTGCGCGACTGGGCGCGCGAGGGCTGGGAGGGCGCGCTCGACGAGAACGGCGTGGAGGCCCCCTCCCCCGCCCAGGCCGCCGTCACCGCGGAGCTCGTCCAGCTCATGGCCGACGAGCCCCACATCGACGAGGCCTCGCTCGCGCGCGTCTCGTGCCCCACGACGGTCATGTCCGGCTCGCTCGACGACATCGCGCCCGAGGTGAGCGCATCGATCGCGCGCGCCGTCCCCAACAGCGTGCTCGTCGTGGCGCAGGGGCTGCCGCACAACCTGCCCAAGCAGGCGCCGGACCTCGTGAGCGCCGAGCTGCTGCGCACCGTCGCCTGCAACGACGCGCACCGCGCCCCGGCGGCGCCCGCGCCCGTGGCGGGCCTGCGCGTGGTGCCCCGGACCGCTGGCGCGGCGGGCTCGACGCGCTCTACCGCGCGGTCACCGCGCAACCCGGCACCTCCGGCTGGGCCCAGGCCGCCTGGCCGCCCGTGGGCATGGCCGGGCGCCTGCTCGAAGCCGGCGTGTTCCTCGGCGCCTTCCGCGAGGCGGACCTCGGCGACGGCGGCACGCCGCTCGGGGGCGCGCGCCTGCTGGGAGCCGTGGCCGTCGACCTCGACGCCGCGGTGGGCGACGGAGACGCGCCGGGGCACGGCAGCGGCCTGGGCGGCCCCACGTGGGAGCCGCTGGGGCACGGCGAGGCGGCCTGCCCGCACCTGCTGGCCGTCGACCCGGAGGCGCGCGGGCAGGGCGTGGCCCGCGCCCTCGTGGACGCCGCGGCGAGAAGGGCCCGCGAGCTGGGCGCCCGGTCGCTGCGCCTGTGCACGTCGGTGGCCAACGTCGAGGCCAACGGCCTGTACGAGTCGCTCGGCCTCGTGCGCCACGCGCCGGTGTGGATGCCCTACGAGGGGCTCGCCCTGCCCGGCTGGTCCAACCTCTGGGAGCTCGCGCTCTAGCGGCGTCCCCGCGCGGCCGCGGCGCGCGCCGTCCGACGCACGGGGGACGACGAGGGGGCGAGAGATGCGCCCGAGCGGACGAAGGGGCCCGCCGCCAGCTGGCGGCGGGCCCCTCCTCGTGGCGCTCGGGGCGCCCTAGCCGTCCTGGGCCGGGAACTGCACCGTGATGGTGGTCCCCTTGCCCACGACGCTCCTCAGCATGAGGCGCGCGCCGTGGTAGGCGGCCGCGTGCTTGACGATGGCCAGGCCCAGGCCCGTGCCGCCCATGTCGCGGCTGCGGCCCTTGTCGACACGGTAGAAGCGCTCGAAGACCTTGGGCTGGGCCTCCTCGGGGATGCCGATGCCCGTGTCGCTCACGCGCAGGCAGGGCGCGCCGTCGCGCGGGAGGACCCAGACGAAGGCCTGGCCGCCGGGGCGGTTGTAGCGGATCGCGTTGGTGACGAGGTTGCACACGAGCGTGTCGAGCAGGCGCGCGTTGCCCACGACCACGGCCGGGACGCCGCGCACGTGAAGCTCGACGCCGGCGACCTCGGCGCGGCCCGAGAGGCGCGCGCAGACGTCGCGCGCGGTGGCGAGCAGGTCGACGCGGTCCGAGGGCCCGAAGACCTCCCGGTTTCCCACGCGCTCGGACTCGTCGAGCTTGGACAGGGTGAGGATGTCGCCGACGAGGGCCGACAGGCGCTGCGCGTCGTCGTAGATGCGCCCGGCGAAGTCGACCACGTCGTCGGGGCGCACGATGCCGTCGCGGATGAGCTCGGCGGCACCCGAGATGGCGGCGATCGGCGTCTTGAGCTCGTGCGTCACGTTGGCGGTGAACTCGCGGCGCATGTCGTCGGCGTCCTGGATCTGCCCCATGCGCTCGAGGAGCTCGCGGTGCTGCTCGTTGAGGCGCTCCACGAGCGGCTCGAGCTCCGAGTACGGGGCGCGAGCGTCTCCGGACGACGGGTCGATCTCGAGGATGGGGCGCACGAAGCGCCGCGAGAGGTGCCGCGAGATGAGCCAGCTCACGAGGACCGCGACGACGGCGATCGCGACGAGCAGGGCGATGTCCTGGCGCAGGAACGTGCCCACGCCCGCGCGGTCCACCGACAGCCTCAGCACGTCGCCGGAGGCGAGGCGGGCGGCCTCGTAGAGGCTCACGTAGCCGGCCGTGGCGCTCGCGCGGTCCGACGAGCCCTCCCCGCTCGCGAGGGCCTCGCGGACCTCGGGGCGGTCGGCGTGGTTGGGCATCTGGTCGGCCTGCGCGAGGCTGTCGAACGCGACGGTGCCGTCCGGCTCGACGAGCGTGACGCGCATGGAGCCGAAGTCGAGCCCCGCGAGCACCCGCGCGTCGTCGTCGACGTAGTCGAGCAACGACGAGAGGGTGCGGCACTCGGCGGCGAGCTGGTCGTGCTCGTCGGCGAGGAAGGCACTCTGGTAGAGCGCCGAGGCGCCCAGGGTCACGGCGAGGGCCACGACGGCGCACGTCCCGACGAGCGCGACGAACACCCGTCGGGACAGCGAGCCGACCTGGCCCTGGTACTGGCGGCGCCCCATGCCGGGCTACCCGCACACGCGGTAGCCGACGCCGCGCACGGTCTCGATGACCTCGGCGGAGTCGCCGAGCTTGGCGCGGATCTGCTGCACGTGGACGTCGACGGTGCGCGAGCCGCCGTCGAAGTCCCAGCCCCACACGCGCTGCAGGAGCGTCTCGCGCGAGAAGACCACGCCGGGCGAGCGCATGAGGAACTCGAGGAGGTCGAACTCCCTCATGGTGAGCTGGACCTCCCTGCCGTCCACGGTGACCTCGCGGCGGTCCGGCCACAGGCAGACGTCCTCGACGCTCAGGACGACGGGCGCGGCGCGGCGCGGCTCGCGGCCGGCGCGGCGCAGCAGGGCGCGGGTGCGCGAGACCATCTCCATCATGCCGAAAGGCTTGGAGAGGTAGTCGTCCGCGCCGCTGTCGAGCGCGCGAACCTTGTCGAGCTCGGTGTCCTTGGCGGTGAGCATCATCACCGGGACGTCGGCGAGGCCGGGGGTGCTCCTGAGCCGGGCCAGGATGTCCAGGCCGTCGGCGTCGGGAAGCATGATGTCGAGAAGGACCGCGTCGGGCACGCGCTCGGCGCAGGCGCGGCGGAACTCCGCGTCGTCGGCGCAGCCGCGCGCGTCGATGCCGCCCTGGCCGAGGGCGTAGACGGTGAGCTCGCGGATGTTCTTGTCGTCCTCGACGTAGTAGACCACGTGTCGCTCCTCGGATGCCATGACGCTCCCTAGAGCTCGTCGGTCTTCTGGCTGGCCTTCTCGGCGACGTCGTGCTCGCCGGTGACCCTGAAGATCGCCCAGTTGGCGACGCGCTTGGCGAGGTCGCCGATGCGCTCGAAGTACTTGGCGACCATGAGGAGCTCCGGGATGTACTGGGCCGAGGTCCTGCCGTCGCGGATGAGGCCGACGAGCTTCTCCTCGACCTCACTATAGAGCGAGTTGATCGCGGTGTCAGCCTCGAAGACCTCCTGGGCGGTCTGGACGTCGGAGGAGCAGAACGCGCCCGAGGCGACCTCGACCATGGAGGCGGAGCGCTCGGCCATCTCGGAGAAGAAGTCGCCGAGCTTGGCGGTGACCTTCTCGGGCAGGTCGTTGACCAGGTAGATGGCGTCGCGGGTCATGCCGTCGATGTGAGACAGGTCGCTCACGAGGCGGAAGGACCCGGTGACGAAGCGCAGGTCGTCGCCTATGAGCGGCTGCTGGAGCAGCATGATGTCGAGGCAGTTGGACTCGATGGCGGAGCGCAGGCGGTCCTCGCCGCTGCGGCCGGCCATGACGCCCTCGGCCGCGCCCCTGTCGCCGGCCGCGGCCAGGGCGACGGCGCGCACGTCGGAGGAGCACTTGTCGGTGAGACGGCGGATGAGGCGCTCGACCTCGTCGAGCTGCTCGGTGAACTTGGTGCGGGTTGCGATGACCATCAGCTGAACCTCCCGGAGAGATATTCCTGCGTGCGCTTCTCCCTGGGGACGGAGAAGAGCTGCTTGGTGGGTGCGGCCTCGACGAGGTGGCCGCGGTAGAAGAACGCGGCCTGGTCGGCCACGCGCGCGGCCTGCTGCATGTTGTGGGTGACCACGACGACCGTGTGCTCGGCGGCGAGGCGGAGCATGAGCTCCTCGACCATGGCGGTCGAGATCGGGTCGAGGGCCGACGTGGGCTCGTCCATGAGCAGGACCTCGGGGTCGGTGGCCAGCGCGCGGGCGATGCACAGGCGCTGCTGCTGGCCGCCGGACAGGCCCAGGCCGCTCTTGTCGAGCGAGTCCTTGACCTCGTCCCACAGCGCGGCGGAGCGCAGCGACGACTCGACGATGCGGTCGGCCTCGTCGCGCGACATCCTGCCCATGCGGGCGGGACCGTACAGGACGTTGTCGCGGATGCTCATGGGGAACGGGTTGGGGTGTTGGAACACCATGCCGACGCGCACGCGCAGGGCGCAGGCGTCCATGTCGCGCACGTCGCGCTCGCCGAGGCGGATGGCGCCCTCGACGTGGCAGCCCTCGATGCGGTCGTTCATGCGGTTGAGGCAGCGCAGCAGCGTGGACTTGCCGCAGCCGGACGGGCCGATGAAGGCCGTGGTGCGGCCCGCGGGGACCTGCAGGGAGACGTCGTGGAGCGCCTGTTCCTCGCCATAGAAGAGGTTGACGCCCTCGACGGACATAGACTGTGCCATTAGCCGAACCTTCCCGTGAGGTAGTCAGCGAGCCTCTGGTCGGCAGGGGCGCTGAAGATCTGCTTGGTGGTGCCCGTCTCGACCATGTCGCCCAGGTAGAAGAAGGCGGTGCGGTCCGAGACGCGCGTGGCCTGCTCCATGTTGTGCGTGACGATGGCCTCGCAGATGCCGGTCTGGGCGATGGAGCGGATGGTCTCCTCGACGGCCATCGTAGACAGCGGGTCGAGCGCGGAGCACGGCTCGTCGAACAGGATGACGTCGGGCTTCATCGCGAGGGTCCTGGCGATGCACAGGCGCTGCTGCTGGCCGCCGGACAGGGCGTGGGCGGACTTGTCGAGCTTGTCCTTGACCTCGTCCCACAGCGCGGCGGAGCGCAGCGAGGTCTCGACGAGCTCGTCGGCCTCGGCCCTGGAGCCGACGCGACCGTGCTTGCGCGGCGCGAACAGGATGTTCTCGCGGATGGACTTGCGGAAGGGCGTGGGCTGCTGGAAGACCATGCCGATGGACTTGCGCAGCTCGAAGAGGTTCTCCTTGGGCGTGTTGACGTCGCGGCCGTGGTAGAGGACCTGGCCGCCCACGACGCAGCCGGCGATCTCGCGGTTCATGAGGTTGAGGCAGCGCAGGAACGTGGACTTGCCACAGCCGGACGGCCCGATGAGGGCCGTCACCTCCCCCTCCGCGAAGTCCAGCGAGGTCGGGTGGAGCGCCTCCTTCTCGCCGTAGCGGACGGTGACGTCGCGCGTGGCGAGAAGCGCCTCGCGTTCGGTGCTCTGGTCGGTCATTCGCTCGTCAGCATCCTCGCGAGGGCCTTGCCCAGGACGCGGGCAAGCACGTTGAACAGAAGGATGCACAGGACCAGGATGGCGGCGGTGCCCCAGGCGATCATGTCGTTGCCGGGGGTCGGCTCCATGCGGAGCTTCCAGATGTGGACGGCCATGGTCTCGGCGGGACGGAAGATGTTCCACGGGCAGGTGGGCGACGCCAGGTTCAGGCTCGCGAAGTTGAGGCGGGCGGGCGCCGAGCCGGCGGTGAAGATCAGCGCGGCGGCCTCGCCGAAGACGCGGCCGGCGGAGATGACGATGCCGGTGACGATGGCGGGCATGGCGGCCGGCAGCAGCACGTGGACCGTGGTCTCCCAGCGGGTGAGGCCCATGGCCAGGGCGGCGTCGCGCTGGCTCTTGGGAACGTCCTCGAGCGCCTGCTGGATGACGCGCACCAGGATCGGGATGTTGAACATGGTGAGCGCGAGGGCGCCGGACAGGATGGAGATGCCCCAGCCCATGACGAACACGAAGAACAGCGAGCCGAACATGCCGACGACGATGGACGGCAGGCTCGAGAGCGTCTCGATGGCCATCTTGGCGGCGCGCGTCAGGAAGTTGTCGGGCGCGTACTCCACGAGGAAGATCGCGGCGCCCAGGGACAGCGGCACAGAGATGAGCAGGGCCCAGAACAACATGTAGAACGAGTCGAAGAGCTCGAACGCGATGCCGGGGGCCTCCCTGTCGAGCGGCGAGCCGGTGAGGAAGCCGGGCGACAGCGCCGTGCCCAGGCCCTGGACGAGGATGTAGATCACGATGGCCGCGAGCAGCAGCAGGACAGCGCCGACGATGGCGGTGAGGATGCCCGTGGCGACCTTGTCCTGCCTGCCGATCCGCTTGGCGTGGGCCTCGATGTCCCTAGTCATTCTGCTTCGCCCCCTTCTTGCCGATGAGGTGGATGAGGACGATGAAGAACAGCGACATCAGCAGCAGGATGAGGCCGAGGGACCACAGCGCGTGGTACTCGACCGAGCCGGTCGTCGCGTTGGACAGGCCGCTCGTGAGGGCGGTCGTCAGCGTGGCGGCCGGGTCGAGCAGGCCCGTGGGCATGGACTTCTCGACGCCGCCGATGACCATCTGGACGGCGAGGGTCTCGCCGAACGCGCGGGTCATGCCCAGGATGACGGCGGTCATCAGGGACGGCAGGGCGCTCTTGAGCACGACGTGCCAGACCGTCTGCCAGCGCGTGCAACCGAGGGCGTAGGAGCCGTCGCGATAGGAGTCCGGCACGGCGGCCAGCGCGTCGATGGAAAGCGTGGTGACCGTCGGCAGGATCATGACGGCCAGGACGATGGAGCCGGACAGGATGCCGGCGCCCGTGCCGGCGGCGTCGCCGAAGACGACCCTCATGGTGGCGTTGACCACCGTCAGGCCGATGAGGCCGTAGACGACGGAGGGGATGCCCACGAGGAGCTCGACGAGCGGCTGGAAGACCTTGCGGCCGAAGCGGGGCTGCACCTCGACGACGAAGATGGCCGACCCCAGCGCGATGGGGAGGGCGAACAGCGTCGCGAGGATGGTGACCGAGAAGGACCCCACGATCAGCGGCAGCGCGCCGAAGCGCCCGTCGGAGGGAATCCAGTTCTGGCCGGTGAGGAACGAGCCCAGGTCGACCCCGTCGGTCACGAACGTCGCGAGGCCCTGCTGCGCGACCATGACGATCAGCGCGAGGACCACGAGCGCGACGACGCCGACACAGGCGCCGGTGACGCCCAGCCCGACGTTCTCGAGCCGTCGCTTGGGCATCATGCGTTTTGCCATAGCGAACCTTTCTCATGAAGGCGGGACGCCGCGACCCGTGCGTGCCGCGACGTCCCGCAAGGAAGGAAGAGCGCGAGCTACTTGCTGGTGATGTTGCCCTCGGCGTCCTTCTGGACCTTCATGCCGGTCAGGGGGATGAAGCCCTGGTCCTCGACGAGCTTGCCCTGGACGTCGTCGGAGAGCATGTAGTCGATGAACGCCTTGGTCACCTCGTCGGCGTCCTTGGCGGTGTACATGTGCTCGTACGACCAGATCTTGAAGTCGCCGGACTCGACGTTCTCGGCGGTCGGGGCGACGCCGTCGACGGACAGGGCCTTGAACTTGGAGTCGTCATAGTAGGAGAAGGCCAGGTAGGAGATGGAGTTCTCGGTCTGGGAGACCTTCTCGACGACGGTGCCCGAGGAGTCCTCCTCGGCGACCGGCTTGAAGCTGTCGGGGACCTCGGCGCCGGCGAGGACGGCGCCCTCGAAGGTGGCGCGGGTGCCGGAGCCGGACTTGCGGTTAATAACCTGGATCGGGGCGTCGGCGCCGCCGACCTCGGACCAGTTGGTGATGGCGCCGGTGAAAATGCCCTTGAGCTGCTCGGTGCTCAGGTCGTCGACGGCGACGTTGGAGTTGACGATCGGGCCCATGCCGACGACGGCGACGGGGTTGTCCTGGAGCTTGGCGACCTCGTCCTCGCTCAGCTTGCTCTCGGCGAAGATGTCGGAGCGGCCGATCTGGGCCTTGCCGTCCTTGATGTCGGACAGGCCCTGGCCGGAGCCGCCACCGGTGACGGAGATGTTGACGTCGGCGTTCTTGGCCATGAAGTCGTTGGCAGCGGCCTCGACGAGCGGCTGGAAGGACGTGGCGCCGGAGCAGACGATGGTGCCGGAGAGCGCCTTGTCCTCGGCGGCCGCGGGAGCCTCCTGGGCGGGCTCGGAGCCGCAGCCGGCGAGGCCGAGGCCGGCGACGGCGGCGGTGGCGCCGAACAGGCCGAGGAACTGACGACGAGAGACATCGAACTTGGACATGCTCTTCCTTTCCCTGTGGAGGTGGGCGGACGGGCCCTCCCGGTCCCGCGGGGCCCGGAGGCCCCCGCGCCCTTGTCGATGAAGACCATATGCCGCGCCCCGACGCGGCCCGCCGACTTCCGTCGGGCCTTACCTATCGCTGACCGCGCCTTACCGCCGCCTTACAGAGCGCCTTACACGGGGCCGGCGTCTGGAGAGTCTGTAAGGCGCCGAACAGAAATCGCAAGGTCCCTTGACGTCTGCGGGCGGGCCGGCGCATCGTCGTAGGTGCACGCACGGCAGAAGAGGGAGGGGGAAACGTGTCCCAGACGCAGACGCCCACGAGGCACGCGCTGCACGACCTGGGGTACCTCGGCCACTACCTCCACGTCCACACCGGTGGACGCAACGGGAGGCAGCGGACGCTGATGAGGCTGCCCGACGAGGGGCCCATCACGCAGAGGTCGCTCCTGGACCAGTCCGGGGTGTCCTCGGCGACGCTCTCGGAGACGCTGGCCAAGCTCGAGGCGGAGGGGCTGCTCGTCAGGGAGCGCTCCCGCGAGGACCGCAGGCAGCTGGTCCTCACGCTCACCGACGAGGGCCGCGAGGCGGCGCGCCGAGCGTGGCGCGAGCGCCTCGACTTCGAGGAGCGGGCCTTCTCGTGCCTCACGGCAGGGGAGCTCGACGCCCTGGTCCGGATGCTCGACCGCGTCAGGGACCAGTGGCAGCAGGAACAGGAAGCAAAGAAGGGGGGTGACGCATGCAAAAGGAGCTAGACGGGCAGTTCGAGAAGACCGCCGCGGACGTGAGCTACATGCAGGTCATGCGCAGGCTCATGGGGAGCATCGGGGAGTACCGGGCGGCGTCGCTCGTGACGCCGCTGCTCGTCCTGGGCGAGGTCGTGTTCGAGGTGCTGATCCCGTTCAGGATCGCGGACCTCGTGAACGTCATCAAGGCGGGGGCGGACCTCTCGCAGATCGTGTCGGCAGGAGGGGTGCTCGCGCTCATGGCGCTGGCCTCGCTGGCCTTCGGCGCCGCGGCGGGCTTCACCTGCGCCCGTGCGGCGTGCGGCTTCGCGAAGAACCTGCGCCGGGACATGTTCCACAACATCCAGACCTTCTCGTTCACCACGATCGACCGGTTCTCGACCTCCTCGCTCGTGACGAGGCTCACCACGGACGCCAACAACGTGCAGATGGCCTACATGATGCTCATCCGCACTGCGGTGCGCAGCCCGTTCATCCTGGTGGCGTCGTTCGTCTGCGCCTGGATCATGGGCGGCTGGCTCGCGATCGTCTTCGTGGTCCTGCTCCCGCTGCTGGCCCTGGGCCTGTTCGCCATCATCCGCGCGGTCATGCCGGTCTTCCGCCGCATCTTCCGCAAGTACGACGCCCTCAACGAGTCCGCCGAGGAGAACCTCTCGGGCATCCGCGTCGTCAAGAGCTACGTGCGCGAGGACCACGAGCGCGAGAAGTTCGACCGCGCGGCCGGCGAGCTGTGCGACGACTTCACCCGCGTCGAGCGCATCATGGCGCTCAACTCGCCGTTCATGAACGCCTGCGTCTACGTCATCTTCGTCGGCATGATCTACCTGGGCTCCTACGCGATCATCTCGACGCGCGGCGGCCTGATCGACGTCGGCCAGTTCTCGAGCCTCATCGCCTACGGCTTCATGATGCTCATGAGCATGCAGATGCTGTCGATGATCTTCGCCCAGATCGTCATCGCCGAGGAGGGCGCGAGGCGAATCTACGAGGTCCTCGAGGCCAAGACCACCATCGAGGAGCCCGAGCGCCCCGTCATGGAGGTCCCCGACGGCTCCATCGACTTCGACCACGTGGGCTTCTCCTACACCGGCGACGCCGAGCGCGAGGCGCTCAGCGACGTCGACCTGCACATCGCCCCGGGCGAGGTCGTGGGCATCATCGGCTCCACCGGCTCGTCCAAGTCCACGCTCGTGCAGCTCGTCGCGCGCCTCTACGACGCGACCGAGGGCACGGTGCGCGTGGGCGGCCGCGACGTGCGCGAGTACGACCTCGACGCCCTGCGCGGCGCCGTCGCCATGGTGCTGCAGAAGAACGTGCTCTTCTCGGGCACCATCGCCGAGAACCTGCGCTGGGGCAACCCCGACGCCACCGACGACGAGCTGCTCGAGGCCGCGCGCCTCGCCTGCGCCGACGAGTTCGTCCAGGGCTTCCCCGACAAGTACGACACCTACATCGAGCAGGGCGGCACCAACGTGTCCGGCGGCCAGAAGCAGCGTCTGTGCATCGCCCGGGCGCTCCTGAAAAATCCAAAGGTGCTGATCCTGGACGACTCCACCTCCGCCGTGGACACCAAGAC